>JAGLOK010000076.1 GCA_023139005.1 Clostridiales bacterium
ACATCAACATTCTTCGATAACAAATCAATGTTGTGAAGTAGTTTTTCCTCTTCTTCTTCAGGCAGGGTTTCATAGTTTGCAAAGTCAAGTCTTGGATCTTCATACTCAACTTCAGATATTCCACTACGAATGGGCTTGCAATATGCATTTGTGGTTAGTTGATCACTTCTAATGATTAGGCTGGTGTTGATTCCACGTTTTTGAAACTCATCCAGTAGTGCATTTGCACGCCAGTCGTTTCCAATAACACTTACTACTTTGATTGATGCGACACCAAGTGCTTTGATGTTCGCCGCCACATTGCCACCTGCACCGGGTGACATACGCTCTTGCACAATTGGAAGCGGGAAGTGCGGTGTTTCTCTTGAGAGTTCACTTTTTTTCATGTCGGCCTGCCAGTATACATCTAAGCTGACATCACCCAATAATCCAACTCTCAGTTTTTTGAGAATACTGAATATATAGTCTAATTTATCTTGACCAAGGTCTTTATAAGTAAATAGTTTACTGTCCACGATTACTCTCCTTGTTTTGTTCTTGAAGGATTTTTTTGTACAAGCTTGGTATCGTAACTTGATGATCACCGCAAAAGTGCCAGCCTATTCCACCTAAGCTAGTCGGACGATTGACGATGTTTTTGCGTGGTCTGTAGTAATAATTAGGATCATCATATGATATTTTTGATCTATAGTCACCCAAATCAATCAAGTCAAAATTCGCAGTTGTAATGTTAGACACATCATAATTCAGATTTCTGGAGATGGATAAGGCCTTCAAGAATACTTCAGGGCCGATTACACCGGAACCAAAGTTTAAGAAAACGCCACCATCCATTTGTGCAACGGAGTGACACATCTTATGAAAATCAATGCCGCTTGTCTTGCCAATAGCACCAAAGTCAACCGATGGATGCTGATGAATGATATCAGTGCCTAGTGCGATGTGATAGGTTGCAGGGATATGCATCTTATATGCTTGGTATAGTACGCAATCTTGGTTATATGGAAATTTCTCAGGATACATATCTATATATACTGCAAGACTTTTTCCATATCCCATATCATTTGCAGCACCATGCTGCAGTGCATCGTTCATCCATTTGCCTGTTTCTTCCCACATGCCAAATGAACCATCTTCAATCGCTGTGGGGACATCCTCTGATGTACCACCAAGGTATGCAAGCTCAAAGTCATGTATACTTCCCGCACCATTGCTTGATATATGTGTGATGATATTCATTTTCATCAGTTCGATAAGGTATCGTGACAATCTGTTCTTGATTACATGGGCACCCATAGACCAGATTACAGGTCTGTTATTTTTTCTTGCACGAATAATTCTATCGATTAGGACGCTAAACTCCTCAGTACCCCAATCTTCAATCGTATCAGTTTTGGGAGTACGCATATTATCAATGGTTACAAGATTAACTCTATCCTTGACGGAATTTGTTTTGATGTTTGCAAAATCCAACCGTCCTTCGACCTTCACATTTTGATCCTTCATTATAGATTCCTTCTTAAGTTATATTGAGCCATTGAAACAGTTCGTTGAGGTTTTCAAAGTCTCCGGTTATTGCATGTGCATTTGCTTTTACGAGTCTTTCTCTTTTTACTTCGTTGATTCCAAATCTGGTTTCCTCATTACTTGCAAGTCCTATTGTAATAGCGCCAACTTCACACCCTAGTGCAATTTCCACTTTTCCGTCGCCGATTACAACAACTTCCATGCCTTCAAGACGATTATCTTCAATTAATCTTTTGAGCGTCGCTTCCTTTGAACAGTCTGCCCTGCCGAGTGGAGCTCCTGCTATTTCTTTGAAATACTTCTTTACACCCAATATTTCTGCTTCATTTTTTACATCAGGATCATCCGTTCCGCTTGCAACATAGATTTGTATTCCCTTTGCCCATAGTGCTTCTAGAAATTTACTGCTACCTTGCATCAGGAATTTTTCCGGTGAAATTTTACCGGATTCGATGTCACAGATTCTTTTTTCAACAGATTCCATCAATCTTTTATTATATTCAGCCTTGTACCACCAGGGATCATCGGATGCATTTGTATTTTTACCATATGTTTTTACTGTATCTGCAAGCCATCGCATTTGATAGATTGTTTGAATGCCTGTAGATTGGTCGATATATTCTTTCACCATATTTATGAGGGTGTCATCAATAGGGGAGGAACCTGCAATCATTTCAAGCATGAGTGGTTCCATAATGCTTTCCCAACCATATCGTAGTGTCGAAATTGTTCCGTCAAAGTCTAGAAGTGCGACTTTGAGTTTAGGTCTGTCTTCCGGTAGTTGTCGTAATATTTCCATCTAATACCTCAATTATTATTTTTCGGTCTAATTATATTCTTTAAACACTATATTGTCAATTGGTTTAACAAACATACAAAAAGTGTAATATTTGCATAACATCTTATCAAGAAGTATTATATTATGAAACAATATATGATCATAGAAAATAGATAGGGAGCACGGGAATGATTGAAAAATTGATAATAGATTTTCTTGATAATCCAACGAATAATATCATTAACCAAGAAGAGGCTATCACTGAATGTATGATTGGTCTAAAGATTTTTGATGCACCACTTGTTGGATATGCAGATGCAAATGATGATTTGTTTAGCAGATATCAAGATGAATCTGACATTACATATCATCGATTCATGAAACCAAAGCAATGGCTACAGGATGCAACGACCGTAATCTCTGTTTTTATGCCCTTTACAAAAGAGATAAAACAGGGGAATCAAAGGAATATGAAGACTCCATCCGGAGAATGGCTGCATGGCAGATTTGAAGGGCAAAAGATGCTCAACAAACTTGCAAAGCATTTGAGGGACATACTTATCGATGATGGATATAAATGCGTTTACCCAGGCGATGATAATAGATATGATGGCGGAATAAAAGACAAAGAAAAAACTAAAAACAGTGATTATGGTGGAACCTGGTCAGAGCGACATGTAGCATATGCAGCAGGACTTGGAACGTTTGGACTATCCAGAGGGCTGATTACACAAAAAGGTGTAGCCGGTAGGTTCATAAGTCTGATTACAAATATGGAACATGAGATAACTGAACGCAAATACGATGGCGTGTATGACTATTGCAATATGTGTGGAGAGTGTGTGGTAAATTGCCCTGCAAATGCAATCTCATTTGATACGGGGAAAGACCATGCAAAGTGCTCGAAATTCTTAGACTGGACCTATAAAGAATATTATCCAAGATCCGCATGCGGCAAGTGCCAAGTATCAGTTCAATGTGAAAGCTGTAATCCAGCGGGCTAATCTATGTTGAATCCAAAGTATTTTTTGGTATTGTTATAGCTAATATCTTCAACTAATTGTTTGAGCATCTTCTCATCATTGGGATATTCTCCGTTTTCTACCCATGTTCCGATGAGGTTGCATAGTATTCTTCTAAAATACTCATGTCTTGTATAGGACAAAAAGCTTCTTGAGTCTGTGAGCATACCAATAAAATTTCCCAAAACAGACAAGCTAGACAATCCCTTAATTTGAGCAATCATACCCTCTTTTGTATCATTAAACCACCATGCAGAGCCATGTTGTATTTTCCCTTGTGCTCTAGTATCTTGGAAGCAGCCGACGAGCGATCCGATCATCGCGTTATCATTTGGGTTCAAAGAATATAAAATCGTCTTTGGAAGGCTATTTTTGCTATTCAATGCATCTAACAGCTGTGATAGTCCTTGATATGAGTCTTTGGTAGATATCGCATCAAATCCGGTATCAGGACCTAGTTTATTAAACATCAACAAATTATTATTTCGTGTTACACCATAATGAATTTGCATTACCCAATCTCTTTTTGAGTATTCCTGACCTAAGAACAATAATAGTGTAGTCTTAAATTTATCTACTTCATCATTGGTTAATGGTTGATGATTTAGTCTCTTTTCAAAGATTTTTTCTATTGCATCATCAGTATCAATGTTACACATTACATATTCAAGACCATGGTCGGATGCTTTGCATCCTAGTAAGTCAAAGTGATCCAATCGATTTGATAATGCATTTTTCAAGCTTGAAAGATTATTTATCTTGATGCTACTTGCTTCTGATAACTTCTGCAAGTAATCAACAAACTCATCTTTTTCGATACCCAACACTTTGTCCGGTCTGAAGGCGGGCAGTACTTGCACATCAAATGTATCATCATCACGAATTGCTTTATGGTATTGGAGTGAATCAATAGGGTCATCGGTAGTGCATATAGCTTTGACGTGAGAGTCTTTAATAATGCTTCTTACCGACATGCTTGCAAGCTTACTGTTGCACAAGTCCCAAACTTCTTTAGCATTTTCTTTGCAAAGCGCACTATTGATGCCAAAGTATTTTTGAAGTTCTAGATGTGTCCAGTGATATAAAGGATTGCCAATAAGCTTTGGCATGGTTTCTGCCAATTTTTCAAACTTTTCATAATCAGAACTATCACCTGTGATATATTTTTCATCTATACCATTGGAGCGTAATGCACGCCACTTATAGTGGTCTGCATATAGCCATGCTTGTGTGATGTTTTCATACTGTATATCTTCTGCGATATCTTGAGGGTTGATATGACAATGATAATCAATTACAGGCATTTTGTTCGCATATTTATGAAACAGTTCTTTTGCTGTTTCATTTTCTAAAAGGAAGTCTTTGTCCATAAATTGTCTCATTTTCATCTCCTAATAGTTGATTCTCAAACTTGACTAAATTATATAGAATAAGAAAACGGCTGTCAATGAATATGTAAGCACTTACAATTTTGTTGTCAGTTCCTCGTTTTTTTGATAATATATTATATAATAATCAAATGATATAGTAATAAATATTTTTGTGAACTTGCAAAATGTACTACATTATCAGGTATTGAGGTGTATATGAATATATACGATATCGCAAAAGAAGCGGGTGTTTCAATTGCGACAGTTTCAAGAATCATCAATAATAAAGGGAATGTAAGTCCAAAAACACAAGATAAAGTGTTGAAAGTAATGCAGGATATGGGGTATACACCCAATGCATTTGCAAGAGCACTGGGTCTCAACTCTATTAAGATGGTGGGCGTTTTGTGTTCAGACGTTGCAGACAAGCATTATGCAAAAGCTGTTTCAATCATCGAAAAGGAACTGAGAAGCAATGGCTATGATGCGATATTGTGCTGCACAGGAAAGGACTTAAAAGACAAGAAAAAAGCCATCAACGTCTTGCTTTCAAAGAGAGTGGATGCGATGATTCTCGTAGGTTCTGTTTTTCAAGAAAAGGATGACAATTCCCACATCAAAGAAGCGGCAGAAACGATTCCGGTAATGATTATCAACGGTACCTATGATTATGAAAACACCTATTCTGTCTCTTGCGATGAAGAAGAATCTGTTTATACTTGTGTGAAGAAATTAGTAGAAGATAATCACAAAGAAATCTTATATATTTATGATGTTGAGTCGTTAAGTGGAATTAACAAGAAAAATGGCTATTTAAGAGGGCTCACTGAATCGAATATACCAATCAATGAACAGTTGATAGTAAAATGTGATAGAACGCTTGATAGTGTAAAGGATGCAGTTGATCGTGTAATTGAAAATGATATTCAATTTTCAGCAATTATCGCAGCAGAGGATGTACTAGCTGTAGGCGCGATGAAATCACTAACTAAAAAGAGGATACGCGTACCCCGACAAGTTGTTGTTGTTGGATTTAATAACTCAGTCTTAGCCGAGTGTTCAACACCGGCGTTGACTTCTATAGACAATAAAATAGAAATACTCTGTGAAAGTGCAGTTAAGACATTGTTGGATGTCTTTGATGGTAAGAAAACGAAAAAACATCAAATCATTAAGGGGAACATTGTTTATAGGGAATCATTTGTTCCAAATAAAATGTAATAATTATTTCTTTTTATAAGCAACATATATATCTGCTTCTATCATTTCACCATTTTCATAGAAGTGATGGGTGAAGTATAAGTTGCCTTCATCATCTAATGTAGGCTCTCCTGCAAATTGAGACACAATCAATTCAGCTTCTTGCCATATACCATCAACTCTGTAGGAACGATATATTGCAGGCGTTCCTTTGTATATACGTGTAAACCATAGCTCCAACCCATCTGATGATATATATGGAAAGCCATCGAGCGTTTCTGTATTGATGTTTTCAAGGTTTTCGGGTTCTGACCACTTTCCATCCACTTGTTTTGTGACCCAAATATCAAACTCTCCCTTGCCTCCATGCAAGTCAGAGTGATAATACAATTCATTTTTATAGATATGCAATTCACCTACGCGATATTCTTTCATTAATTGATCGCCTATATAGCTCCATGCACTCCATGTATTATTCATGTAAATAGCTTTAAATATATTCAATCCTGTGTATCCTTCACGAGCCGATGCAAACCATATTTCATTATCCCTAACAAATGCAGCACCATCTAAGGCGAGCTTCCCAACGTCTTGTAACCATACTCTTTGTGGAGTGCTCCATGTATCACCACTCTTATGCGTTACCCAAATGCCGGTTGTTCCATCCATAACTTGTTCTTGTGGAGGTATTCTTACATCGGGAGTAAAAAAGAAGTACATTGTTTTACCATCAGGGAGGATAAATGGTGAATCTTCTCCACCTGAAGTATTCAGTGGGTATGGCATAGCTATTGGATTTTCAAATTCATCACTATGCAATATTGGAGGACTGATATCAGTTTCTGAACTTCTCTTAATAATATCCTTTGGGAGCGTTTCATCTCTAACAATTTTTGTCCTAGTACTTATAGGAGCTTGTTGAATGGATGTTGATTCATCAACCGTTTCGCATCCTACCATAATAAGAAGGACTAATAAAAGAATTATAGTAAGTATATTTAGGCATCTTTTCATGGTGTGCTCCTTATAAAACATCATTAAAATACCGATAACAAGAGTAGTAGAAGTACTTATATTGTTAATAATAGAATACTGCAATAAAAGGGTTGTTTCAAGCTGTCGCACTATATAGTGTATTCATTATGGACAGGGAAGCTTTACAAAGAATAAGTTGAGAATAATAGTTTTATTTGTTAGAATGATAAAAACAAAGGAGAATATAATTTGGATAGAAAAATTGAGCAGTTGGCAGAACAGGTCACAGAAGTCTTAAAAGCGAAAAAGGCATCAGATGTTGTATGCTTGGATATATCGAAAAAAACAATTTTAGCCGATGCATTTATCATCGCAACAGGAAGATCCAATGTGCAGGTGAAGGCACTTTGCGACGAGGTAGATGATTTCTGTAAGAATAATAGTATAGAAATTGGTCCCATGGAAGGCTTTTCTGCTGGACGATGGGTAATTATTGACATGAAGGATATTGTAGTTCATGTTTTCCATACAGAAGACAGAGATTTTTATAACCTGGAAAGATTGTGGACTGATGCAGTGAGCATACCGGAACCATCGATAGTTTGATATATATCAATAGGCTTATAAACATATAAAACGACATTTTAACAAGCAGCAATTCTCTTTCTGCTTGTTTTTTAATACCATTATAGTGATTTGAGGAGAAGAACTCGAATCAACTTCCCCTTCTTTTTAAATTTGGCACATAGCAATATGTGCCAAAACTTTTATTCGATGGTTATAGATCCAAAAACGCAACTAGTTTTAATATGAATCGTGTTTTCTCCGTCTCGTTCATACATCCTGTCGCCAAAACTCAAAACAGATCTATCCGGAAACACTGTGCTTGAGAACGCACCACTGGATTTTACTATTACACTTTTTCCATTAGTATGGATTTTTACATTTGAAAATATGCTATTCACTTCAAGATTATCATCTTCATAACCATCAAGGGTTACAGTAACATTTGAAAAAATAAAACTATTATCATTTTTATTTAATGATTGAATACTTCCGTTTGCAAACACACCATTAATTCCTGTATTTGTAGGACGAGTTAGTACTGATATGCCGAGGAAAATCAAAATTACTCCAAAAACTATGGCAAAAACACTAACGCTCCAATCAAAAGTTTGATTTAAGATAATTACAATTCCAATTACAATCAAGATAACGGCCCAAAAAACTGCTCCAAATAACTTCATAGTATTCTCCTTTATGTTTGTATAGTATTGTTATTTATATCATTGTTATTTTATGTTCAACAATAGATAATATCAAGTTAAATATATATTAGAATAATTAGTAGCAAATAAGTATGAAGTAGCGATAGACTTTTTTTGCAGAATAATGTAATATAAAGCAAAAAGCTATTTAGGAGATAGAATGTGTCAAATTATATTACTACCATCGTACAAACCTGATGAGAAGCTGTTTGATTGCCTCGACTCATTGATAAAGGAAGGGTTTGAAGAATTCTTGATTGTTGATGATGGGAGTGGCGAGGAATT
>JAGLOK010000077.1 GCA_023139005.1 Clostridiales bacterium
AGCAACCCAAACCGCGTCAGACATTGAAGGGATGACAGGAATTGCATGTCATGTGTTCTCCCAACGCTCTGTTGAGATACATCATGTACAAGCTGCAAGCAAAGAAGTGGAGCACAGACGTTCTGCATTGTTGGGCGACATGATACTAAAAAAAGCAAAAGTGATCATCGCTCCGATTGACTCATTGATCACACCTCTTTGCCCTGTTAAAGACTTCAAAAAAGCATTCATTAATATCAAGATAGGCGATGAAATCAGTCCATTGGATTTGAGCAAAAAGCTTACATGGTCTTTATACCACAGAGAAAGTCGTGTAGAACAAGTAGGCCAATTTGCAGTACGTGGGGATATCGTGGACATATTCCCTGTTGGATCAGAACATCCAATACGGATTGAGTTCTTTGGGGATGATATCGAATCCATAAGAAATTTCGATGAGACAACACAACGTTCATTAACCAAAATCCAAGAGATTATAATTTATCCTGCGATGGAAATGCCTTTGGATATTACTGCAATGGAGCGTGGTGCCAACATTATCAAAAGTTCTTCTAAGAATGCAGAAAAACGTGCAAAAAGCATAGAAGAGTCATCGGAAGAAACGCACAAATCAGATATTGTAGCACATAATGCAAGAAATATAGATAAGCTGGTGCAAAACGGATACTTTGAAGGCATGGAAAACCACATGCGTTTGTTTTATCCCAATGCATGTACAATCGATCAATATCTAGATGATCCCATTCTTATATTTGATGAAATTACAGAAATAAAAAACAGAAGTGATGCCCTCAACAAAGAATACCATGCAGTCAATAGCAGCTTGTTCAAAACAGGACACGCACTTCAGGAACTTGAAGACTTACTCTATACCTTTGAACAGTTGATGGACGAATTCAGTCAATCATTTATATTTACAACCACAGCATTTACTACAGACAAACTTTTAGATTATTCGCGTACGCTTACCTTTAGTGGATCCGATGCAATGGTTTACAGAGGGCAGTTTGATTTGCTTTCCAACGATATTAAAACATGGCGTAGAGAAAAGTATAAGGTAGCTATCTTAGTCGGTACACAAGATAGGATTGATCGTGTAAAAGAAACGTTGGAGCAATATTATATTACAACAACACCACTAAAAAAGGATCGTGCAATTTCAAGTGGTGAGGTAGCTTTGGTGCCGCTATATTGTGCAAAGGGTTTTATTAGTGCTGTTGATAAATTCGTAGTATTGACAGAGAACGAACTATTTGGAAGAACTAAAAGACCTAAGAAGAAACTGCATAGAAAAAAAGCGGGAGAAGCGATATTAAACGATATCAAAAAGGGAGATTATGTGGTTCATGAATCCCATGGTATCGGAAAGTATGATGGCATTACAAGGCTTGAAACATTAGGAACCAAGAGAGATTATCTAAAGCTTTTATACCTCGGCGGAGATGTGCTTTATATACCAACTGAGCAAATGGACAGGGTTCAAAAGTATATCGGTGCAGACCAAGGCAAAGCAAAGCTTACACGACTTGGAGGCAAGGCGTGGGAAAATGCGAGGAAGAAGGCAAAGGGTGCTGTTGCCGATATGACAGAAGATTTGATTGCACTATATGCACAAAGAAATGCTATCAAGGGCTTTCAATTTTCCATAGATGGAGAGTGGCAAAGACAGTTTGAAGAAGCTTTTGAGTACCAAGAAACACCGGACCAGATAACAAGTATCGCAGAAATCAAAGAAGACATGCAAAGCCATGAGGTGATGGATCGTCTCTTATGTGGCGATGTAGGATATGGCAAGACAGAGGTTGCGCTCCGTGCAGCATTCAAGGCCATTGCAGACAAAAAACAGGTTGCAATACTATGCCCCACGACTATATTGTGCCATCAACACTATATGACAATTTGTGAAAGGTTTAAAGATTTTCCTATTGAAAAAAGGGAACTTTCACGATTTGTAACTACCGCGCATCAAAACGATACTATAGATAAATTAAAAGTAGGCAAAGTGGATATCGTAGTTGGTACACACAGGCTACTTTCAAAGGATATCAATTTCAAAGATTTAGGCCTTCTAGTGATTGATGAAGAGCAACGCTTTGGTGTTTCACACAAAGAGAAAATCAAAAAGCTACGTGTTGGAGTGGATGTACTAACAATGACTGCAACACCCATACCACGCACACTGCATATGTCTCTATCCGGAATTCGAGATATCTCGATGATTGAAACACCGCCTGAGGAACGCTTTCCGGTACAAACTTTTGTAACAGAATATGACGAAGAGATGGTTAAGGGCGCATTGGAGCGCGAAATATCTCGTGGTGGGCAAGTATTCTTTGTGTACAATCGTGTACAGTCAATTGACATGATGAAGCGAAAGATTAATGAATTATTACCCAACATCAAAATCGCTATTGCGCATGGACAGATGCCTAGCAATCAGCTTGAGAATGTGATGCTAGATTTCCTTGAAAAGAAGTATGATGTGTTGCTTTCAACAACCATTATTGAAAATGGATTGGACATCCCAAATGTTAATACTCTTATCGTGTATGACACCGATAAGTTTGGGCTTTCTCAGCTATATCAATTACGAGGTAGAGTAGGTCGAAGCAACAGACTTTCCTATGCATACTTAACATGGCGTCCTAGTAATATGTTGACTGAGACCGCACGAAAACGATTGGAAGCAATAGCTCAGTTTACCGAGTTTGGGAGCGGCTTGAAGATTGCGATGCGCGACCTTGAAATACGAGGTGCAGGTTCTCTGTTGGGTGCAAAGCAACATGGTCATATGGCTGCTATTGGATACGGATTGTATTGCAAATTGATTGAAGATGCAGTAGGAAAGATCAAAGGCGAAGAGCCACAAGAAGCCGTCAACGAAGTGACGCTAAATGTTCAGATGGATGCATTTATTCCTGATGAATATATAATAGATATTCAAGATAGACTGGATATGTATAGAGCGATATCATACATAACATCACTTAAAGATAAAAGCGATATTATATCAGATATGACAGATAGGTTTGGTGAAGTACCGCAAAGTGTTACAAATTTGATGGATGTTGCATTCCTAAAATACAAAAGCTCGAAAGTACAAATCAAAATGATCAGTCAAAGAGCGGATAAATTTGTACTTCGCTTTGAAGATGAAATAAATTATGACATGTTGCAATTGGTTCAATATATCAACAAGAACCATGCACGCTTTTCAGGACAAGATAATCCACAGATATTCCTTCCGATATCAGATCAAGGAATTGCGCATTTAATAGACTTTGTACTAGGACTTGTAAAGCTTAGATTGACTCATTAACTCTCAACAATTTTTAGTGAGGAAATAATACTTCAGCTAATCCGAAAATAGTAACCGCAAAACCCACAACCATTGAAAGAAATACCATCATAGATCTTGCTTTTTCTTTAATTATTGCGATAATTGCTGTAATTAAAGCAAGAAATGCTGATGTCCAAGCCAATAGAATGGGTATGAATAGCGAAGGATTGCTGAAGAAAGTATCTCCACCTCGCACATCGAAAATACCGATAATAAGGTAGAATACAATTAGAAAGAATACAAAGGAAAGTAATAAAATTGATGAAAGCTTACTAAATTTTGTTTTTGGTAGGAAATAAATTTTCAAATAATCATCTCCTTGTTGCAAATTGAGTATATACCCAATAAAACTCATAGTCAATTTTATAGTATTGCTTGTATTTCTATAATATGATTTAAGATTTCAAATTTCTTGAATAAAGGTGTATAATATTCATTATCATATTAAATAAACCGACTTTTTCATAAGACGATTTAGTTACTCAACTCAATTTATATATACAATTAAGGAGAATATTTTATGAAGAAGATGGTTATTTTACTATTGATTATTATGTTAATCTTTACTGCATGTGGAAAACCCGCAACAAAAGATACGTCCTCTCCAAAGCAAGAAACAAAAGTAGAGGCAAAACAAGAAGAAAAGATCACATCTACAAAAGCACCGACTGAAGCTCCCACAGAAGCACCAACCCCTGAACCCATACCACTTCCAACAACTGTTGCAGTCGTTGTATGCAGAGATGGTTATGCACCCAGTGAGTTTCATCCTGTCATGGATGCGCTTGCAGCTGCAGGATATGATATTGTCCTTGTGAGCGATGAAATGGGTGATGCTGATGGATTTAGTGAAAAGATTGCGGTAGAAAAAACATTTGAAGATTTCGAAGGTACAGATTTGCTCGGTATCGTTTTAATCGGTGGTAGTGATTCGCTTTGGGAAAACACTGAATTGCATCGCTTGCTTAATGAAGTACATGAGCTTGATAGGGTGACGGCAGGAATATGCTTAAACTCTGTTACACTTGCTAAAGCAGGAATAATAAAAGAAGGACAAGAAGCTTGTTGGGCAAATCATGATACCATGACAGATCCCGTAATGGCAGACCTAGGTGTTGAGGATTCTGGACAACTCGTGACTGTAGACGGCAATGTGATTACCGGAAACGGACCGCCTGCATCTGATGAGTTTGCAGCAGAGATTGTCACTGCATTGGATGCGCTATAACGAGTTCTATCTATTGTAGAAAAATTGTCGAAAGGTAGTCTCTTTTGATTGAAATAATTGACAATTATTTGCATGACAATTATAATTGTTACGTGGTAAATCTCATAATAGGAGATGAATGATATGACATATATGCAGGTGAAAAGGATCTAAAGCATATTAAGCTTAAGCAAAGATAAACGTGTACTTATAGTATATGCTTAGCTTGGCTTGCGTCACAAACCACATGACTGCATATTTACAGACGTGTTGCGTCTGTTTTCTTTATATCCTTTTTCTATTCTAAATTTTTAAGAAAACTAAGGAGAATAAATATATGACATTAAAAGAATTGTATAATGATTGGTATCCCGAATATTATGACAGTATAGAAACACAAACATATGACTATGAACTTATGCTCGAACTTCTGGGCACACCGAAAAAGGTGCTTGAAATCTGTTGTGGAACAGGACGCGTACTTTTGCCTCTTGCAAAAGCGGGGCACGAAACGCACGGTATAGATACAAGTTGCCACATGCTTTCGCGCTTAATGAAAAAAGCCGAAGGAGTAAGCAATATCCACATTCAGTTAGACAATGTGCTGACCGCAGACTGGGGAACGGGATTTGATGTTGTACTTCTCGCAGGAAACATCATAATTAACATCGAAGGAAGCGAAGACTACAAGGCAGACCAGCAATTGCTCATAACAAAAGCATATGATGCGCTTAAACCTGGTGGCTATCTACTAATGGACAACGATGGTAGATATAAACCCGAGACACAGTTTAAAACGTTCGATATTCCTACAATAAGAAAGATCCCGACAGATTCAAAAGGCATCACTGCAAAGAGAATTTTCCTATGGTCTAAGTATGATATCAAAAATCAAATTTGTACTGGAAAGAACTTATTTGAATTGACCACAAAAGAGGGAAAAATATTTGTCAAAGAAAAAGAATATCTAAAGCACATTCCATATATTCACCAAATGAAACAATGGGTGGAAAATGCAGGCTTTGTGATTGAGCATGAGTGGGGTGATCATTATAGAAACCTTATCACAAAAGATACAAATAGAGCAATATATTGGGCAAGAAAACCATAACAAAAAAACAAAGTAGCACAATAATTGAACTTGTTGTGCTGCTTTTATCACCTATATATTGTTATTTCAATGGATATTTGTATTATTATAACAATCATAGCATGCTATAATTTGGATAAATTGATATTTAATAAAAGCAAGAGGGAGCTGTGCAATGAAGAAAACTGTATTATTAGGATTATTATGTTTCATCATTTTGATGACTCAAGTAGGGTGTGCCAAAGCACCAACCTATGAACACTCTGATGAAATCATGAACGTCCAAGAAGAAGCAACTGCAAGTATCGCACCAGATGCTACAGCACAGCCGGACAGTCCTGTTGCAACAAAGGAAATAAGGCCACCATCCAAAACTGTTGATGTATATTTTACAGGAGTATCTCATGATGGAAAGCCGTGGAACTGGATGGCTATCGATGAGATGCTCGTGGCGCTGAACGAAAAACTATTAGAGGATCTCAACATCAATGTTAACTTCAATTGGCTTTCAACTGAAGAGTATTCTGATGAGATATCGATGCTTATTGCATCCGATGATGCGCCGGATATGATACAGGTAGATGAAGGTAGTGCGGATGTAAGGCTATGGTCTAGCGAGGGTTACATTGCAAACATCTATGAACTTGCACATAGCCATATGCCCAAAACCATGGCAACTATAGGCAATTTCCCAGACTTTATTAGCACACAAGCAGCAGATGAAGCGTTGTATGTATTACCCGGGATTCAATACAACGCTGTGCGGTATACTGTCAGTGTTACAAAAGAAATAAGTGATGAATATCAAAAAGAAATTAATACATTAGAAGACTATGAAAACTTCTTAGAATGGGTAAAGCAAACAAAACCAGAAATGACACCAGGAGTTATTGAAACGAATGCAGTGATTGATATAGCTATTAAAGGTGCAGGATACAAAGATGATGTATCAACCTTTTATACACACATAGAAAACAATAAACTTGTCAGTAAGCCCATAGAGGAAATCCCTGAGTTTCACAAAGCATATGAGATGCTACAAAGATGGGAAGAAGAACAATATTTTAGTATATTCTCTGGATTTACTTGGTGGATGGCAATGCGAGAAGGAAGATTGGCCTCAGCTCTTTTTCCATATGAATTCGTGCGAGAAAGTGCAATTTATGCACGAGATAGTTATAGATTCATCAATCATGTATTATACGAGGATACAGAGATGATACGAAGCAAAAACACCACAGGCTTTGCATTTTGTGAAAATGGTGATGCAATGATTGAAGCGATGCAATTTCTAGAATGGACACATGAATCTCAGGATAATTATGATTTGATTCAATATGGAGTGATAGACAAACAGTATAATCTTATTGATAACATGCTAAATTTTCCACCTGAGATATATACACATAATACTTTTGATTGGGAAGGCAGTATGTGCTTTAAAGATATTACACTAGATCGCCAAATCATCAACGAAGCCGTGGATGATTATTATGCATTTATACAATCGGTATCCATAGATAACACGATAACCAGACAGCAATATTATGATAATGCAGGTATTGATATCATTGTAGTCGATAAAAAGCTACGAAGCGATACCACATTCTTAGATGATATCAATAGTAAAATCGAATTGAATCTCGAGGGTCGAGAAAAAGAGTATTCAGGATTGGTAGCAGTGTGGGAATTAAATGATTTTTCGTTGACAACAGATGAAGTGATTAAGAAGTTATCCGATGCAGGGGGTACGAAACTGGCAGCACTACTCAATGAGAAAAATGAAATGATCTACTATGATTAACAATAATATAAAGACTGCTTTTGACGGGTAGAGCATTCCATTATTATGTGATTTTATACAATGTCTTAAGGATAGGTAAAGATTAAATCAACTTATTTTTAAAAAGGTGGACATGATGAAAAGAAGACTATTGATTTTAATAATCTGCATAGTCACACTCTTGGCTATAGGATGCACAAAAGCGCCAACCTATGAACACTCTGATGAAATCATGAACATTGAAGTAGAAGCAACAGACAACATTGCACCGGACACTACAGTACAACAGGATAGTCCTGTTGCTACAAAGGAAATAAGGCCACCTTCAAAGACAGTAGATGTATTCTTTGTAAGTTCCTCTCATGATGGAAAGCCAGGGCATTGGATGGGTATCGATGAGATGCTTGAGGCGCTCAATGAGAAACTATTAGAGGATCTTAACATCAATGTAAACTTTAATTGGTTTTCAACTGAAGAGTATTCAGATGAGATATCATTGCTATTTGCATCCGATGATGCACCAGATATGATACAGGTAGACGAAGGTAGTGCGGATGTAAGGATATGGTCTAGTGAGGGTCACATTGCAAATATTTATGAATTTGCACATAGTTATATGCCCAAAACCATGGCAACCATCGGAAATTTCCCAGACTATATTAGCACACAAGCAGCAGATGAAGCGTTGTATGTATTATCCGGGATTCAATACAACCCTGTGCGGTATATTGTTAGCGTAACAAAAGAAATTAGTGATGAATATCAAAAAGATATCAATACGCTAGATGACTATGATGATTTTTTGGAGTGGGTAGCAAAGACAAATCCAGATTTAACACCGGGAATTATTGATTTGAATACAGTGATTGATGCATCCATAAAGGGTGCAGGATACAAAGATGATGTATCCACTTTTTATAAGCGCATAGAAAACAATCATCTTATAAGCAAGCCCATTGAGGAGATCCCTGAGTTTCACAAAGCATATGAAATGCTTCAAAGATGGGATGAAGAAGAACATTATTTTAGTATATTTGATGAAGTTGGATATGCTTGGTATAATGCAATGCGAGAAGGGAGATTGGCTTCAACTATAGCTCCATATGAATACATGCGAGCTTCTGCAGTTTTTGCTCGTGATAATTATAGATTTGTCAATCATGTGTTATATAAGGATACAGGGATGATACGAAGTAAAAACACAACAGGCTTTGCTTTCTGTGAAAATGGTGATGCAATGATTGAAGCCATGCAATTTCTTGAATGGACACATGAATCTCAGGATAATTATGACCTGATTCAATATGGAGTACAAGACAGACATTATGCACTCATTGATAATATGTTAAATTATTCAATTGAGATTTATTTACATAATATTTATGATTGGGAAGGCAGCATGTGTTTTAAAGACATTACACTAGATCGCCAAATCATCAATGATGCAGTGGATGACTACTATGCATATATTCAATCGGTATCCATAGATAATACCATAACAAGAGAACAATATTATGAAAATGCAGGTATTGATATCAATGCTGTCAATAAGAAACTTCAAGAGGACACCTCGTTTTTAGATGATATCAACAATAATATAAATATGAAACTAGAGGTACGGGGAAAAGAATATTCAGGACTCGTAACAATGTGGGAACTCGATGATTTTTCGTTGACAGTAGATGAAGTCGCACAAAAGCTTTCAGAGGCGAGTGGCGAAGAGCTTGAAACCTTAATCAATGAGCGCAATGAAATGATGTACTACGAATAACCCATAAAAAAATATTGAATGACGAACTACGAAGCACTTATTTTCGACAAGTGCTTTTTCTATATCAAACATAACTTGACCACGGTCAATAAATGTGCTATGATATTGACCGTAGTCAAGAAAGAGGAGGATAAGATGAATATTTTCAAAGCGATACTATCAAATGGGTTTGTCTTAATGATGCCGATTTTTATTTGGAATATCATCTTCACTTCAAAGCTTCCTTCGCCATTTGAGGCAAGAAACTTTGATGTTGGTATTCCTCAATATATATTGCTCGGAGAGAACCTATTTAGAGCTGTTGTATTTATACTGCCAATCTTGTTTACAATTGACATGAGCACAAGGGTAGGCAAAATCGGGCTATTATTCTATTTGGCTGGATGCCTTATTTACTTTGCATCATGGCTGCTTATCATTTATATGCAGGATTCATCTTGGAGCACTGGTATATTCGGATTTACTGCACCTGCCTATACTCCGATTATTTGGCTTGTCGGTATAAGTTTAATGACAGGATCATACAATATCAAAATCCCTTACACAAGATGGCACTATCTAGTACCGTGTATTGTTTTTATCGGAGTCCATACCATCCATAGCATTATGGCATACACCAAAATTATCTGATTGTAGTTGAAGAAGTATAAAGGAGTACTAAATGGTTAAAAAAAGTGAAGAAGTAAAAGAACTATTTATCAAGGTAGCAGATGAGCTCTTTACAGATTATGGATATGAAAAAGTGAACGTTGCGCAAATATGCAGTAAAGCAGGTAAAGCAAAGGGTTTATTCTTCTACTACTTTGAGAAAAAAGAGAACATCGTAAAAATTATCTTAGAAAGACAAATCAAGCAAATGAGTAAAGGTCTTCGTCAAATGCTGACAACGCTTCCGGGTACAGGAGTGGATAAAATGAACTTCCTAATGAATGCGTTGATCTTCAGAGATAGTACAGGACCAAAGGCATTGTATTATTTCAAAGATACCATGCTACCCGAGTGGATCGATAGCTATTCGCATCGATTAAAGGACAAGTACGTTTATCCAATCATACTCAAAATAGTTCAAGATGGAAGTGATGAAGGAGTGTTTAGAAATGCTACACAAGCTCAAACTGAGATTATCTACCTAGGTATAAGTCAGTATATGCACAAGCATTATCTTGCAATGGCAGATAATCAATATTATACAAATGCTGTGAATGCGATATCCAGCGTATTAGCAAATGCCTTAGGGTGCAAAGAGGGACAAATAAAAATCAAGTGAAAATAGGAGTATTGAAATGAAAAGAAAGGATAGAAAATGAATATTACAATTATCAATGGAATTCAAGATACAAAACATAATAAGTATCAAAAAACGTTGGAGGAAACAGTCACAGCACTCAACAAAGACCATCAGGTGGATATGTTTACAATCGACGATATGAATGTAGCATATTGCTGTGGTTGCTTTTCCTGTTGGGTGAAAACACCGGGTATCTGCATATACAAGGATGATGGTGTAGATATCGTGAGAAGTATCGCTAAGACAGATTACTTGCTTATAGTATCTCCGGTAGTTGCAGGATTTATCTCATCCAGTACAAAAAAAGCGATGGATCGATTTTTACCGACATTACTTCCATACATCAAAATATATGATGGCGAAAGTCACCATGTACCACGTTATGACAAAAGAAGCAATTTAGGACTCGTCTTATTGGATGAAGGTGATTTGGATGATGAAGCTGTGAAGATTAACTTTGATATAATTGATCGATTAGCAAAGAACTTTCATGCACCAAAAGTATTCAAAGCATGTGCACTATTGGAGAATATCAAGGAGGTAATTACAAATGAAATATGTAGTTGTTAATGGCTCCCCTCGCGGAAAAAAGAGCAATTCAGATAGAATCATCAGTTGGATGACACAAAACAGTCAAGAGGTTCAAAAAGTGTATGTTGCAGACATCAAAAAACACGATGAAGCAATGAAAGTGATATTAGATGCAGATCGATATCTTATGGTTTTCCCACTATATACCGATGCCATGCCGGGGATGACAAAAGCCTTTATGGAGAAGATGCAGCAGATTAATTTAGAGGAGAAATCGATTGTATTTGTAGTACACTCAGGCTTTTCTGAACCCATACATTCAAGAACGGTGGAAAGATATTGTGCATACTTTACAAAAGCAAACAAGATGAAATATCTCGGATGTGTCGTTATGGGTGGCAGCGAGGCTATGCAAGTAGCTCCCAATGGATATTTCGGCAAGAAAAAGGATTACTTTGAGGCACTGGGTCAAAACATCATGAAAGGTGAACTGCTGGACCAAGCATTGCTTCAAAAGATTGCAGGCGCAGAGCGGTTCAGTAAGTTCAAAATCCTTATATTAAGATTTCTACCAACGGACATGTACTGGAATTCTCGACTGAAGAAAAACGGTGCATATGAAAAAAGATTAGATAAACCATATTCTTAATTATTAGATAATAAGAAATATACAAAGAGGGATCAAAGTGATTTTTAAAATCAATAAAAATCTAATGAAATAAGCTAGAATTATTGTAATAAATTAGTCCAATCTCTCTTTCTTAATCTATATTCTAATCTGTCATGCATCTTTGTGTCGGTATATTCTCTTTCTTTAGTCATGCCGACTTTTTGCATGATTCTTTCTGATGCGGTATTGGTTTTTGCGCAACCTGCTTCTATTTCTGTGATATTTGTTTTGTTAAAAATAAAGTCAATGACTGCATTGGCAGCTTCTGTGGTAGTGCCATCCCCCCAAAATTCAGGTAAGATGAAATATCCGAGCCTTGCCCATAATAATGACTTATTATTGCTTAAAACTTTGAAACCTATTTCTCCAATATATTCTTTGGTTTCTTTCATGATAATGGCAAAATAATATTTTTCTCTATCTGCAAGTGTCGATTGGCTAATGTTTTCCAGGAGATGATTTTTGGTTTGCTGTAAAGAATTAGTCTTTAGATCGTGCAAATAATGCATCGCATCATTACCAGACATAAGTTTATGCATGAACTTAAGATCATCTAATATATGATCTCTAATTACTAATCTTTTTGTTTCAATTCTTGTCATATTTAGCTTTAAATATATCCTTAAACTTCACACACTCTCCACAAGGGAGCGAACCCGCTATCAGCAACATCAATACCACAGGAAAGTTCCTCGCAACAAATACCGGATTCACAAATCCATATCCCATGAACAATGCCCAAGGAATGAGTCGCATAACTTTATTAGCTGTATAGGGCGACATTCTCATGTTACGTCTAAAGAAAAAGATGAAAAACAATATGAGTGGCATGCAACCAACAAATCCATACATCGCCCAATAATCAAGCCAACTGGAGTGATTCCCGATGCCATTAACCACGGTCTTTGTTTTAAAATATGGGCCGACACCAAAGAGTGGATACTTCTTGATGGTATCTATAGATACCTTATAAAACTCCCAGCGCGATTCTTCATCATATATGACAACAGTTTCCTCTTCCTCTCCGCCTTCACCGGTGGATGTAGGTCGCGGTGCAATGTCGTATTCTGTTACTACAAGTATTAGGTCTCGAAGCTTTGCTTTATACATTTCATTGGTTAGATGTGGTAGCATCCAAGAAAACAGTGCAACAATAAGGACAACAGACAGCAATAATACAGCAAGTAGTACTTTTCTTCTTTTTTTGTTCTTATAAAAGATTAATGCATATACTAGCATTATAAATAACGACACCATAACGATAATTATGATTCCTGAATATGCAGAATAAAAACATCCCGCAATACATAAAAGATACAGAATGGTTGCAAACACACGATGTTTCATCTTAGTAATAAGGTATGCAAATACAGGAATGGATATCGCAAGGCCTGTAAAGAATGTATAAGACCCCAATCCTTTATATTCTAGGGGAGCATATTTTGCAATGTCCTCAAAATAGAATGCATTAAATTGGCGTGCTATGAACGGATCGTTTTGTAGCATGAAGATTGATAATAAACTATGCACAGCATATACAAACAAAGCAACATAGACTAAGGTCAACAATACATTGCGCTCATCATAGATACTATACATATAGTCAATCATATACACCGTCATAAACATAATGGTATAAACGATTGCCCAGTATCCGTTTTCACCGCGTCCTGCAAGGTAGATGATGGAGATTACCACAAGCCATACTACCATGCTGACTATTTCTGGGATGCGAGATTTATCAATGAGGAACTTTTTGCCTCTTTTTCTTTGTCGTACAACACATGATATAAACCATGCCATATAGACAGCAAAGACAACGGGATATCCATATAGTGTACGCGTAAACGCAGATACAGTTGGAGATGTTAATGAGATAATAAATAGAATTGCAAAAATAATATCCAACTTTAGAAAACACTTAAAGCTCAAAAACACTTTCCATGAATTTTTTAGATAACCCAAGATTGACTGCGGTATTTTCAGTATATTTTGTTTTATTTTCTCCAAATTAAATGCTCCTTATGTAATCGTTCCCTTAATCATATCGATAATGAAGTTGCTATGAAAGTAAAAGCGCCCCAGCTGACTATCTTCTAAGAATACGATGATTTCATTAAACTGCAAGAAAGCAAGTATGACTGGTATAATCGAAAATATTAAAAACATCATCAAGAATCCTTGCACGAATCCCAGTAGTGTACCTGCAACACTATCAAATAGCTTTAGTACAGGAAGCTTGAAGACATAGTCATAAAGTCCAATCAAGATATTAAATGCTATATAAAATATTAGAAATATAATGATAAAGCTTATGATATTGAGTGTCATATTGGCAATTGTCATTGATAAATAGTCACCCAAGGTCACCACTCCATCTTGTGCAAATGCAGTAGCACCAACATTCTCTGCAAGCAGTGTTCCCAGTGGATGCGCAAGGTTTGATTTTGCAATGATATCATTGAGTGCTTCTGGGGCTAGGGAGGTTGCTACTGACCGCACATTTTCTACAGCACCCAACATTTCTGAACTATCGGAGTAGTTGATTAATATGGGAATAATTTGTCCAGATGCTTTGAATGTTTGCGCAAGCTGCGGATGTAGCCACCATGCACCCAATAGTGAGATAAAGAAAGTAACTGTATTAAGTATAGCCTTAAAGAAGCCTTTGTGATAGCCAACTATTGCAAATAGCATAAAGAGTGCGAATATTCCTAAGTCAATTAATATCATAAGTCACCCATTCTTTAGTGTAGTGCCACTGTGTAGTATTTTTCCCCTGACCGTACAACAACAGCTTTTCCGGAAGAAACACCGATTACTTCATCAATGGCAAAGGTAAGTTTTGAAAAGCCACGTTTTTTTCCATTAAAGCTCATATTGTATATACCTTGAGGGGATATTGCATATATTTTTTTATCAGTTAATACAGCTCTTAATATTCCTGCAGGCATTGAAATTCGGTATTGTTCGCTATTGTTAGGATTGATATACCAAAGCGCAGAAAGAGGCACATCCATTCCTGTTGTATCCACCGGTGCAAGCAAGAATGTTACGTCTTCACTATCGTTTACGATTGTATCTTGCAGTGCCCATCCATTAATTAACCACTCAGATAATTTCTTGTTGGTATATGTACGCGACTGTATATGATGCGTACCAATGATATAGACAAAGTCCTTTACAGGCACGAGGTCATAGCAAACTTGGTCGTTGATTGTTATACGTCCTGTTTGTGAATTGCCGGGATGACTTGTATAGAGCCTTGTAATGGGCAGTGTTCCATGATAATCAAGCATCAGTGCCCACAGTTGTTCATTCTTTTCACCAAAATATCCAATACTTAAAGCCGAAAGAAATGGTTGGACATCTTGCTCGATGAGGATTCCGTTGAGATCATAAACACGAAGCCATAGCTGATCTTCTTCAATCAAAGCTACAGCATACTGCGAAGGACTGCATGTCGCCATCAATATATTGACAGTACCTAGCTGATGATATGGTTTTGCAATACCTAGTTCATCGATAATCATTATAACATTTTCTTGCCAGCAAATAGTTAAATCGCCATTTCTTTGCGCTTTCATTTGTACAGCAGGGAGTGTGGTTGTAAAAAGCGCTACACCTTTTGTATCATAGCAGACAAGTTGATCTCCAATGACTACTACCGAACCATCATCATATGGAAATACCCCGACATCGACTCCATTCGCAATCTCTACTGCACTTTTTTCAATGGGTGTTTTTGTAATAAATACTTTTGTAATCAGGAAATAATTCAATGCAATAAAAACAATGATTGCAATGGCAATATATATCGCCTTTCTAAGGCGTACTTTTGCGGTATATCGCATGAATATTTTCTCCTGGATATTGTTTAAATTTATTATAGTATTATACATTATATGCATTCAGATATGCAACATATCAGACGTTTGTATTTGGTTTGTGCATATTCACAGGTTAAATGCATATATATCATATACTAAAAGTTCAAAGCAATAATATTAACAAACACAAATGTCACAGAAAGTTTAAAAAGTTTCACAGTATCTCTATTGACTTATATGTAGATTCGGTCTATATTGATATGACTGACCAGTCAGTCAGAAACTAACTATATACTTGGAGCAAAACATGAACATATCAAAATTTAGTGTGAAAAGACCTATTACAGTTATTATGGCAGTGCTAATTGTCGCAGTAATCGGTGTAATATCAGTTACATCACTTACTACGGCGCTATTTCCAAGCATGAACTTGCCATATGCGATTATTATAACCTCATACGAGGGTGCAAGTCCTGAGCGTGTTGAGATGATGGTGACAAAGCCCATTGAAAGCACAATGGCAACTGTAAGTAATATCAAAACAATACAGTCCGTGTCATCAGAAGGCTCATCCACAGTCATATTGGAGTTTAATACTGCCACCAATATGGATTCAGCCATGATAGACATGCGTGAAAAGTTGGACATGATTGTAGGCTATCTACCAGCTGAATCAACCAATCCAATGATTATAAAGATTAATCCAGACATGATGCCTGTGATGAATTTCTCTATATCAGTTGAAGGTATGAATATATCAGAATCTACCTATTGGATTGATGATGAAATAATGCCAAGGCTTGAACGTATTGAAGGCGTTGCCACACTTTCGATGTCAGGTGGCGCGAAAAACGAAGTACAGATAACACTTGATGATGACAAAATCAACGATATCAATGACGAGTTGAACGAAGAATTAGCAGAGCAAATGAAGGCTGCCATGTTGCAACAAGCACAAGGAGCTCAGTCTCAAGCAGAACAAACGACTGACCCATCACAAGCAGCACAAGAGATGGAAGTTCCATATCAAACATTCATATCACGCGATATGGTAATGAATATATTACGCGGACAAAACTTTGCAATGCCATCAGGATATATTGAAGATAGTGACTCTGTATATCTTGTTAGAGTTGGCGATAAGATTGAAGACTTAGATTCCATAAAAGAGCTAGTTGTTTTTAAAAATGATTCAAGAGAAATCGAGATACTAGATATTGCAACTGTTGAAATGGTAAATACAGCAGATGAAACATATTCAAAAGTGAATGGAGAACGTGCGATTTCTATCTCTTTGCAAAAGCAAAACAATTACGCAACCAGCGATGTTGTAAACTCAGTAAGAAATGAAATAGAAGCAATTGAAGATGAATATGAGCAAATCGATATCGTAGTATTGATGGACCAAGCTGAGTTCATTGATATGGCAGTCGGTTCTGTTTCAAACAATCTTCTTTATGGCGGCATATTGGCTGTACTCATACTATTGTTGTTTCTAAGAGACTTGAAGCCTACATTTATAGTAGCTGTTGCAATCCCGATCAGTTTGCTTGCAGCATTCATATTAATTTACTTCTTAAATATAACATTGAATATCGTATCTATGGGTGGATTAGCTCTCGGTATTGGTATGCTTGTGGATAACTCAATCGTTGTTATAGAAAATATTTATAGAATAAAAGCAAAAGGAAAAGATGCAAAGTATGCAGCAGTAGCAGGTGCAAAACAGGTAGCAGGTGCAATCACCGCATCAACACTTACGACAATATCCGTTTTCTTACCAATCCTATTCTTGCAAGGAATGACAGCAGATATTTTCAAAGAAATGGCTTGGACAATATCTGCATCACTTATTGCATCACTTGCAATAGCACTGACATTTGTTCCGATGGCAGCATCTAAACTTTTAAAAAACAGTACTCCAAAGAAGAAATCAAAACTTTTCAAGTCCATTACAAGAGGATATGGAAGGATATTAAAAGGTGCATTGAGGCACAAAGCAATAGTGATTATTGTTACTATACTGCTTTTTGCAGGTAGTGTTTATGGCGCACTTCAGATGGGAACAGAATATATGCCTGAATCTGATTCAGGGCAGATTTCCGTTGAAGTTGCGATGCCACTAGGGTCATCATTTGATGAAACATCAGCTATGCTAGACAAAGTAGTAGAAAGAATAATGCAAGTTGATGAAGTTGACACAGTGGGTGCATCCATAGGCGGAAATATGATGGGATTTGGTCCAAGTAGCATGGGAGCAGGCTCAGGTGGAACAATATCAGTACTACTGAATCAAGATGGCGATTTAATGACATCTGAAGTTGAACAGCAAATTAGAGACGAACTGAAAGACCTTGATGCAGAGTTTGAAATCAGCGGTCAAGCCATGGATATGACAGCACTTACAGGCTCCGGAATATCCGTAGAAATTCGAGGACTAGAGTTTGACGAACTTGAAAGACTTGCAAATGCGGCTGCAGATATCGTTACCCAAGTTGAAGGTACCACGGAGATTGATACTGGAATATCAAAAGAAGCGCCTGCACTCAAGATAACAGTAGACAAGGATAAAGCGATCACCAATGGTCTTACAACCGCACAGGTATTCATGGCAGTTGACAAAGCAATAAATCCACAAAATAAAGCATCAGAGTTATCACTGCAAAACAGAGACTATGACATCATGGTCTTAGATAGCAAGAGTGATATGTTGAATATCAATGAAGTGAGAAAACTTGATATAACATCTCCTATGGGAAGCACAGTCAAACTTTCAGATGTTGCAGAGGTAACTAAGGAAGCAGGATATGCAAGTATATCAAGGAATAATCAAGAACGTACGATCACAGTAACCGCGGCACTTGAAGATGGGTACAATATTGGCTTAGTCGGAGACGAGATTGCAGAGAAATTAGAGGACTTTGATGTACCGGAAGGTTACACCATAGAGCTCACTGGGGAGAACGAGGAAATCAACTCCGCATTGATGGATCTGATTTTAGCAATGGCTATGGCAGTTGTGTTGATATACATGATAATGGCTGCACAGTTTGAATCTCTCAAATATCCATTCATCGTAATGTTTGCAATACCTCTTGCATTCACAGGAGGATTCCTAGCTCTAATTATTACATCAACACCAATATCTATAGTAGCGGCAATCGGTATGATAATACTTGCAGGTGTCGTTGTTAATAATGGTATTGTGCTGGTGGACTATATTAACCAGCTAAAAGAACGAGGAATGACGACTAAGAAGGCAATCATGAAGGCAGGAAAGGCCCGTCTTCGTCCTATCGTCATGACAGCATTGACTACAATCTTTGCACTATCGACTATGTCAATTGGAGTAGGTCGTGGTGCAGAAATGATGCAACCGCTTGCGATCACCGCAATCGGTGGACTGATTTTCTC
>JAGLOK010000078.1 GCA_023139005.1 Clostridiales bacterium
GTTACAGCCAAATGCTATGGTGGCGATATCTCGCGAAAGAAAAAGCTTTTGCAAAAGCAAAAAGAAGGTAAGAAACGCATGCGTCAGGTAGGATCTGTTCAGGTTCCGTCAGAGGCGTTTATGTCAGTGCTCAAAATCGATTAAATCGATTTTGTTCGAATCGAATGAAATAAATTCGATTCGAGGATCTTGTAAAATTGGAAAAATTCGAGACCGAACACTCTCATGCATTTTCCAATTTTACGCTTACTACATACATATAAAAAGTATTCAATTGAAACTTCGGCGCATGTCCGAAGATTCTTATTTTCTTTTGGCTATTCATTCAGTGTGCTCCACGGAGCGAGGATCGGTTCAACAATCCATCACATAATCTTATATATTCATTCTTAATTCATGAACGTTGAATGCAATTATGATATACTTCTTATATCTACTATTTGGAGGTAACCATGACACTCATCACAACCCCCATCACCATCGCAGGACACACAATCAAGAACAGAATATGTATGCCACCTTTGGTATGCTTTGGATTTGGCAATGACGAATCAGGTTTTGTTGTACAGAAAAATGTTGAACACTACGAGCAAAGAGCCAAAGCAGGTACAGGATATATCGTCGTGGAAGCCACATGTGTCCGTAAAGATGAAAAACTCGCACCCACACAACTAGGTATGTGGAGCGATGAACACATCAATGGTATGGCAAAGATTGTTGAAACATGCAAGAAATACGGTGCGGTGGTCACCCTTCAGATTCACCATACCGGTACCAATACACATCCTGATCACGGCGATGCCATCAGGATACAAAGCATTCAAGAAGACTTTGTACGTGCTGCCATCAGAGCGAAAAAGGCAGGATTTGACGGTATACAACTACATTGCTGTCATGGATATCTGCTCAATACATTTTCCTCTGCTTTGGTCAATAAGCGCACCGACCAATACGGTGGCAATGCAGAGAACCGAACACGCTTGGCGTGCGATATCATCCGAGACATCCGCAAAAAATGCAGCAAGGAATTCATCATTGATGTACGTGTTGCAGGCAATGACCCTACACCGGAAGATGGCATTGACAATGCACAGTACTATATAAAAGCGGGTGCAGACATGCTCAGTGTCTCCGAAGGCACCGGTTCAATCGATGACATCAATCCACCGGATAGTTTCCCACTCGATAGGATTACTTGGTTGGGTGTAAATATCAAAAATCACTATCCCGAAATCCCGGTCGCCGCAGTCTATGGCATCAAGACCAAAGCGCAAGCAGAACAGCTTGCAGGCTATGTCGATTTTGTGAGCGTTGGTCGCGCTATGCTAGCAGATGAAAACTGGACAGCCAGTATCTTAGAAGATACCCCCATTGAAAAACCATGTATCGGCTGTAAACGGTGCTTGTGGTTTCTCGATCCCAATCGTTGTCCAGCACAAAACAAGTAAAACAGCAAATAAAAATAATATACAAAGGATACCCACAAATGACAACATTCAAAACAGCAGGCACCTGTGCCTCTGAAATAGTATTTGACATCGACAAAGACACCATCAAAAGTGTAACATTCAACGGTGGTTGTCCTGGTAATGCAATCGGACTTTCCGGCTTACTCAAAGGCATGAAAATTGATGAAGCAATCAAAAAGATGCAAGGCATTAAGTGCGGAAGCAAGGATACTTCCTGTCCTGATCAATTATCATTGGCACTGGATGCATGGAGAAAACAACAAGCATAACGATAAAACATTCGAGGTAACATATGAATATACATAAAATCAAAATTGCACAAGAGAAATTTTACGCACAGTTCCCCAATGGGTTTGATAGCCCTGAGATGGTGGAAGTCGGCAAAAAGCATAAGATGAAAAAGTATATCACCTTCGCACAAGAAAGCTTTAGCCTAGATGCTTTAAAGGATATTGAAGCATCCTCCGACAACATGATCAAAATGGTCACACGCTCATCCATGGTATCAGTTTTTGAAAAACCAAAGTTCCGTGATGCAGTGCGTGGAATGAGTGGATATCAAAAGGTAGAATTAGTATCAGCTTTATCTGAGTTGCTTCATGGCAACGAGGAGAAGGGGTTCAACGAATTACTCGACATCCTGATTAGGTACAGCCTTGCCAAGTGGACACTGATGACCGTATTTGGATGCTACTACACCCCGCACAAGGATTTGCTCTTTAAGCCCACCACAGTAAAAAACGTCATTAAGCATTTTGAACTGGAAGGCTTGGAGTATAAACCACGTCCCAGCTATCATTTCTTTGTTTTATACAGTGATACCATCAACGAAATGAAAAAGCATGTAGATGAGAATTTCAAAGAATATAATGCTGGGTTTTCAGGGTTTTTGATGATGGCGATGGAAATGTAGACGCGTGTCAATTCGAATAAAGTGAATTCGAATTGATGTCTTTCAAAATCAAAAAAATTCGCTTTGCTCATGCATTTTTAGATTTTGCGCTTTCATAGCACATTAGAATAATTCTTAGGGACTTCCCCCGAAGGGAACGAGTTTTTATCAAAAAACTTATACATGTCGGTAGAAGTTCATAAAAAAACAGCAGAGCGTTTGCCCTGCTGAATAGTAATTGGTATGATTATTTTTTTCTGCTAACAAGTCCTATTGTATGTGAGCTTTCATTATACGCTTCTCCTTCTAAATTGCTTAGCACTTCCTGTACTGTAAATCCGCAATCTTTCAATTCTTTAGTGATTTTTTCTATTGAGAAATAAGTTTGATACATTCTGTAGATCTGTATCTTATCATCAACTATTAGTACAGATTTACATGAAACTTTCTCTTTGTCATAGAAATAATCTGCCTCAATTTTTAAATGTTCATGAGGACGATAAAAACTCTTTTGCGATATTGACCATGTACTTCTCTTTTGAGTTTTAGCTTTCTCATATGCAGTATAGCTTGGTACATCAAAGAAGAAGTAACCATCGCATACCAAGGAATTGTTAATGTTACTCAGAAGATTTTTTCTGTTATTTTCTGGTAAAACACCATAATCTTTAGAAATTATTAATGCAATATCATGTTCTCTTTCAAAGTCTATATGCTTTGTATAATCAGAATGAATAAAATTACTATCAATATTATCTTTGCTTACATTTCTCGCATACTTAATAGAATTTTCAGAAAAATCAATTCCAGTAGACATTATTCCAAGATTGGCAAATTTATTGACATATAATCCTGCACCACAGCCAAAATCAACTAAGCTGTCATTATTGCATAAGTTAGATTTAGTCATAATATAATTTATTATTTTGTCTCTTTTTTCGATTCTATAGCTTGCTCCATCGTGGCTGTCGTCCAAATGTGCTTCAAGCATATTTTTTGCTGTATATGGATTAGTCCATATACTATCTGTTCCGTTCATATAGATTTCAGGTTTCTTCAACATTTTGATTAGTTTGTTTGTATTCATTGTTTTCTCCTATTTATATTTTTTTGTAATGACGAAATAAAAGAAGCCACACAGTATACTTGCATAGCTTCTTAGAACTTAATATAAAACTATGGTACACAAAAGTCATAACACTCAATGGTTATCATAAACATATAAATTGTTTATGCTTTCGTCGTTTCCATAGCATCTTTAAATTGCTGATTGTGCAATTTCAAAAATGTCGGAGATATCACCTCTCAAATTCTATTATTTCATTTAACAAATTCCGTCATTACTTTTATAGTATATATTAGTATTTCAACAAAAACAAATACAATTCACCACCATTAGGAAGCTCTCATTTTCTGTAAGAGTTCCTCTTTCGAACGTTTTAAAAGTAAAACGTTCGCACATGTCGATGGAAGTTTTAAGACTTTTACTTATAAGTTATCTATTCTTACTATAGTTTCATTCTTCTTTTGAGCAAAATAACAGCAGAGCATTTGCCCTGCTGCATAGTTAAAAAAGTTCTTTAGTAAACTAGCTTTGGCTTCTTATTTTTAGATTTATTTTACTGCATTAAAATAACCATTGATTCTTCTTGGGTTATAACGGACATTATCTCCATAATATCTTTGTAATACTTCTTCATTGGTGCGATTTTTTTATCGAAATCTTCTTGACTTGATGCCTCCCAAATACTCATTCCAATTGAAGGATCCTCTTTCAGGCAATACGTAGCTTTTATACAGCTTGTATCTAGTTCACCTGATTGTAATTTCTGCCCCAATTCTAAAAGTTTGTCGGTATCAATTCTAACTTTAACGTAAAATAACATATTACTCTCCTATTTCAATATTTTTTCTATTCCTGTTTTGATGAATTCTGCTAATAATGTATTCTTGCTTTTACCTGTTACCTTCTTGCACTCATTAAGTTTGAGCACAAGATTTACCGGCAAATTTACTGCAACACATTTTATCTCATTAGCTTTTAACATTAAACCACCCCCTTTTTTTGTCTATATATACTTAGACACTATAAAAGGGTTATTATTTCACTTTTTGGGCATTAAATATTTGAAATTGTTTTTCTTTCATCATTTTTTTTAATTTTGAAATGATTTGATCAGACTCGTGTGCTTGAATTGTTTCATATAAAAGTGTAATTTTTTCTAAATCGTTTATTTCATCTTTAATTATATTTATTTTAATAGGATATGGTTTTGCTTTATTATGATTTTCAAATCTTTTTATCCAGCCTTTTTTAAGAGAAATGTTAATTAGGTTTTCACAACGACAAGTGTTCTTTTTATTATATAATGAACAATTTTTACATAAAAAGCTTTTAATGTTTTTCTTTGCTCGTGATATCAAAATTCTTGTTGCATTTTCAGACTTATCAATAATTTTAGCAACTTTGAAAACCTCTATTTTCAATAAAACATTAAGAATAAACGCTATTCTCTGGTGAAAAGCAAGGCATCTTAAGAGTCCTAGGAGACACCCATCTTTAACCTGCTCTATGTAAAACTCTTCTTCAAATTGTTCAAATTGTTTCTTAGATTCTTTTGATTCTACAGATTTAATCAGCATCTCTAAATCATAAACAGTGTTCTTTTTATTATTTGATAGCTTTCTTCTGCATTCATTCAAAGCAATTGAATACAGCCAGGTGAAAATATCACTTCGTCCTTCAAATCCATTTATTTTGAGATATACTTTTGTAAAAGTTATCTGAACAACATCCTCAGCTTCACCTATATCACCCATCATTTTATGAGCAAGTTGAAGAAGTTTTTTCCCATACATATCATACAAATAAACGTAGCTTTGCTCTTCACCTTTCTTGAGTTGTTCTATTAGTACTTTTTGATTCATTTTTCAATAACCATTCTTCTTTATGAAATTAAAACTAATCGAAGAATTCTCCTCAATGTTTATCATATACTCTTTTGAATGAAATTCCTTGTTCTTTGCTATCGCCTATAATATTCCATTATTTCATTCATAGTATATATCAGTATTTCAGCAAACAAATCAAATCATACCATCTTGGATTTGACTGATGTTCTTCTGGTAGGTCAATCCCAACCTTGCTATATCAGTGATATACCATTCAAAATCGTGTATTACATTCCATTACAGTTATTGCACTACCGCTTAAGATAACTCTGTCGTTATTTAATTTACAGTGGATAATACCACCTCTTTTTGATGCCTGGTATGCTATGAATTCTGTCTTATTAAGTTTTTCACTCCAATATGATACTAGCACACAGTGGGCTGATCCTGTCACAGGATCTTCATCAATTCCAATTGCTGGAGCAAAAAATCTAGATACAAAATCGTATTTCTCTGACTTTGATGTAACGCAAATAGCTTTTTCACTTATTCTATTTTTTAATTCATTCACATTTGGCTCAAGGTCTATTAATGCAGATTCACTATCGACTTCAACAAGCAGTTCATTGGTCGAAGTTCTATGGCACGAAGTAATATCAATGCCTAATATCTTTTCCAGCCCATTTGGTTTATCTATTTCTGTTAGTGTCTTAGTTGGAAAATCTAGACTAATCATATCCTTTTGTTTGGTTGCACGCAACAAACCGCTGTTTGTTTGAAATTCAATAGATTGATGGCTCTCAACTATATTATTTTCATACAATGTATGTGCTGTTGCAAGAGTTGCATGACCACACAAATCAACTTCTGTTTTCGGGGTAAACCATCTAAGTAAAAAAACATTCCCTTTCTTTACAACAAAAGCAGTCTCTGATAAATTTATTTCCATTGCTATGCTTTGCATCATTTCTTTTGAAATATTTTCATCAACAAGACATACAGCAGCTGGATTTCCTTTAAACATTGTTGATGTAAACGCATCTACATAATAAATTTTCATTTTATTTATTCCTCCTATATAAGTCATATCATGTTTATTGTATTGCCCTAAAAATCATCATCCCTCAGTCTACTATATTATTTAAGAATCGTGTATTACATTCCATTGAAGTAAACATATTTTCCCTCATATAGTAAAGAATATTATATGCTTAAGTCTTAAACCCTTCCATAAACTCAACCAACACTGAGTTTTGAACATCCATCCCCTCGTCGGTTAAACACAAAACATCATCTTCAAATGTAATCAATCCACGCTTTGTAAGCGACACAATCAATTCGTTAAATCGTTTATCCAGTTGAATACCATGTCGGATGTAATACTCGACGATATTCACGCCCTCTGTCAAGCGAAGACCCAGCATCAGCGTTTCAAAAGCAAGCGTCTCATCATCTGATTGTGCTTGTTCCTTATACGGAAGTTCGCCCTTCATAATGCACTTTGTATATTCATCAATTGCGTATGTATTCGTCGTGCGAAGCCTTCTTCTTGAGGAAGCTGCCGCAACGCCGACCCCCAGATAATCATCATTGTGCCAATAGTGCAGATTGTGCAGACACGCATGTTCTGGTTTTGCATAGTTGGATATCTCATATCGTTGATATCCTAGTGTTGCGAGTAATTGCCTCGCTGCTTGTGCCATGTCATATTCTGCGTCTTCATTCGGCAGGGTTGTTTTACCCTGCCTCACCTCTTGTGCAAGGGCAGTGCCTTTTTCCAGCTTGAGAGTATACATACTGATGTGCTGTATATCCATCGCATGCGCTTTTTGTACCGATTCTATCAGGTCTTCACTTCGCTGCATGGGCAGTCCCGACATCAAATCTACACTGATGTTTGCAAATCCCGCTCTTTTTGCTAGCACAACACTTTTTTGCGCTTCTTCAAATGTATGGATACGTCCAATCTTTTTGAGCGAGTCATCCTGCACCGCCTGCAGTCCAAACGAGATACGATTAATACCCATGTCTATATATTGCGTAAGTCGCATAGCATCCACCGTTCCAGGGTTGGCCTCAATCGTCACTTCCTTAAGGTCAAAGGTCAGGTATCTTTTTGCAATCTTTAACGTCTGTGCAATATAGGTTATATCCACACTCGACGGTGTCCCACCACCAATGAATACAGTGTCAAATGTATGATCGCGCCAAACTTCGCTCTGCATAATAATTTCTTTTTTGAGCGCATCAAAATACGCATCTACTCCATCATAGTTGGTGAATGATGCAAAGTCGCAG
>JAGLOK010000079.1 GCA_023139005.1 Clostridiales bacterium
CTTCATGAAGCACTGCCCCAATCCCTTTTTGTGCAATCAGGTTTTGGACATAGTTAGTTCCTTCATCATCATTTTGAAACTTGAGTGCTGACTTAATAATCTGCCCAATTGTATCATGGGGTAGTGCATATTGGATGCATAAATTGAGCGCACCGATGAGTCTATCAGTGGATGATAGTTTGCGACGCAAGTCTTTGCCCACGCGTGCGACGGTGTCGCCTAGGTGCTGATTGCCAAATCGGTTCAGCAAGTCTTCTATATGATTATTGAGCTGCTGCTTGTCACAGTTATATTTAGCAAAAAGCCCCGCTGCAGCTTCCTTCATCACTTGTCTGACTGTATCTTTAATACTGTCGATTTGCATACATTGATAGATGTATTCACAGCCATGCAGATAACCAAGATATGCGCTGGCAGCGTGACCTAGATTGTGTATATAGAGCTTGCGATCAATCGCAAAATCAAATGGTGATGTCAGCTCCAACCCTAAAAACTCCAGAATATCACCCACCACAAAGTCGCCATCTACCGGCAGATGGTAATACGGTTCTGCTTTTACGATGAGTGGATCTTCTCCTGCGACCGGAAGAGGCACCATGCGTCCGACCGATGCACGGAGCAAGCCGACGTTATCTGTATTATCCATATTTTCTTTGAGCAAGCGATCCATTTCGATATGGGCGTTTTGCATGTTTTCGCATAGTATGATGTTGACACTTTCTGTGCGTGCAGACAGCCCATGTGCCAAGTTTTCCGCGATATACTTGAGTGCATTAGCGCCCACTGCGGTGAAAATGATATCACAATTAGAGATTGCATCTTTTACAGCTGCTGCATCATTACCGTTGATCGCGCGACCCACAGGCAACAGCACTTCCTCTATCCCCTTCTTGGAGATGAGTTGTAGGGTATATTCTTTTTTCTCATTCAACAAATCAAGTAATTCTGTATTGACGTCAATTAAGGTGATATCAAAACCCGATTTGTGCATTAGCTCTGCGATAAATCCGCGACCAATGCTCCCTGCGCCATAGATGACTGCATTCATAAAATAATCTACTTCCTCATTGTTTTATTTATACCCTACTATTTTACAGAAATAATCACATAAGGACAAGAGGGATAGCAGTCTATTTGGATCTTTTTCTCGTCGATTAATCGAATTTTACATAGGAAATACAATCTTTTTTATCAGAAGGTACAAAACCATTGGCTTCATAAAATTCTTTTGATATGGTTGTATTGTCTGTTAGAAGCACTTTTTGACGAACGTCTTTGAACTGCTCCAGTGCCATGCTCAATAGTTTTGTGCCAATTCCAGCTCTTTTGTGCGATTCTAATACAAGGATATCTTGAATATATGCAATTGTATTGTTATCGCTAATCACACGAATAACACCGACCAATTCATCATTTTCCCATGCAGATACAACGAGGCTGGAGTTTTCAAATGCTCTTTGTAGTTTGTCCAGATCATTTGTGTATGCAAACCAGCCTGCGTCTTGATACAAGTGTTCAATATCGGCAATCGCTATTTTAATGTTCTTTTTATAATTCATTTTACACATTACTCCCCACTATACTTGAATTTCTTCCTTTGGTACTTATTTTTTACAATCTTGTCTCTTGCTTTTTTCTTTTGTTCCAGTCTTTTGACTTCCTTTAGATATTTGTGATAGCTCGTATATCGCTCTTCCGTCAATTCACCACATTCAAACGCTTCTATCACTGCACATCCCGGCTCATTATTGTGCGTACAATTATTGAATCGGCACTCACCAAAGAGTGCGAGTATGTCGTCAAACATCTCATTGACATGAGCTTCGTCAGTCCATATCTGTAGCCCTCGGATTCCGGGAACATCAACGAGCATATATCCATCATCATGCAAGAACAAATGTCTGGCGGTCGTGGTATGCTTGCCTCTTGATGTCTTTGTATTGATCTCCATCGTTGCTTGCATATTATCTTTAAATATCGCATTGACCAATGTCGATTTTCCAACACCTGAAGATCCTACAAACAGTAGTGTATGTGCTTCCTGCAAATAGGACGCGAGCATATCCAGTCCTGTTTCATTTTGCGCACTGATGGCTACCACATCACAGTATGGAAACCGTGTATATATCTGATTAATATACATCTGTGGATTGTCGCAAAGATCCACCTTGTTTAAGATAATGACGATATTTACATTCATACCGGATAAGGTCAATAAATACCGCTCTATGCGACTCATATTGAAGTCGCCATCCAAGCCGCAAAGTATCATTACTGTATCAATATTACTCGCTAACACTTGCGCTTCTGTGGTGCCACTTTCGAGGATGCCATCCACACACTTTGCACCACTTGCACTGTTGAGTTTCCTGTAAAATGCAGAAAACCTTGGGAGGACTTTGTTGATAATAGCAATGCTATTGATATCAGCAATAGCTACCTCAACAAAATCACCCACAACGGGGTACTGCTCGTGGCTTGTGACTTGGTGATTGAATTTTCCTGATGTCTGGGCTCTTATTAAGTTTCCTTCAACTACGATGGTATACAGTTTGGACTGCTGCAAAGTAATACGAGCGATTATTTTATCATCCTGTATTGTCTGTTGTGTTTTGTTTAGATAGTGTTGCTTTCCGTAATCATTGATATTGTTCAAATCTATTTCCTCCATAAATTGCATTAAAAAAACTCCTTAGATAAAACCTAAGGAGTTGTCAATACATGAAGATAGATATTGTTACATATCGTCTGTGTGGATTGAACGCCTAAAAGGTTTTATCAAAATTGACATGGTTAAATCATTACTTTTACTCAACATGATATTTTCCACACTTCCTTTCGTTGTTTATTAGCGTTAGTGTATCATTGATGGTTATTTGTGTCAATAACCTATGCTTTTTCGATTGCTTAAAAGCATTATATTTATTCGTCCTTTTTGCTTGGGTATGCGCCCAGCTCTACCCATACTGGTTGATATCCACTATTGAATGCAACCTTTCTGGATGCAATGTTTCCCCACCATGTACCATAGAAAGGAACCTTACCCATCTCAATGATTTTATCAGTTATTGTAGATACCAAGGTTGCTGCAATATTCTGCTGTCTGAATTCCGGTATTACATCAATCCCGATTTGCCATATCGTATCACTGTCTGAAGAAGCACCTGCCATACCGACGATATGATCATCATTGATTGCAGCTACTGCAATCATATCTTTTAGCAATTTATTTTCTCCATACTCGAGTGCCTGTGTAAACCTTTTATCATCATACAAATCAAGTATTTCCTCTTCAAAATACCATCTGAGTTTGCACATATGATAGACCCTTTTCCAAAAGAAGCAATCTTTAGAAATTCTGCTTTACTTTCATACGTCTGACCTGCCCCTCGTAACACTACAGACTTAAAAGTGAATTTTCGCAGCTGTTATGTTCGTTTGTCCATTTAGTTACAGGTGCAGGTGGCTTGTAACCAAGTGAGCTATGATATCTAACAGATTCTTTATGTATAACTGAATAAAACTTGTCGTTACTGATTTGCCTCTTGCTTTCTATTCTTGTTATTGATTCTCCCCACAATGAATGAATCAATGATTAACTGTGTAACATGATACAAGACCATTACGATGGGCGCTACAACATACTGTGGGAAGTAGCTGCTCCATATGAGCATCGATGCTGGTAGCGTTTTTTGCGTTGAACAAAATAGTACTGCTGTCTTGCTATCTTTTTTGACCTTTGCAATCTTCGTATAGAGCAGTGCAATCAGTAGCATGATTATATGCAAGATGGCGACAATCAGGATTACAAGCGCTGTAAGTCCCATATTATTCAGAATCTCAGAGGATGCTGCAGCACTTCCTGTAAGAACGATTATAAGAACGACAAACTTTGATACCATTTTCCTATATGGATTCACTTTCTCCACTTGCTTTTTGTAGAACCTGCGAATAATCTGTGCAAGGATTACAGGCAGTACAAGTACTAATAGCAATTTGACAATCATCGCACCGACGTCAAGGTCAACCGCTTGATCCAATGAAAGTGTTGCTTTCAAGACCAAGGGTGTTATTACTGCAGATGCAATATTGTTGATGATCGTGATAATCAGCGCCAAGGGCACATTACCGTTTGCAGACATGGTTAAGATGATGGCTGATGCCAATGTTGAAGACTGCGCAGCTAAGATCATCCCGCCGATAAAGATATCACCCGATGAGATTGGAAATGCTTTGAATAGCAAAAATGCGATCACAGGAAAGATTAGGTATACTGAGAAAAATGAAAATAGAATGCTCTTATAATCTTTAACACCATCTTTAATATTGTCTGTTGATATCCCTAGCCCTGATGCAAACATTGCAATGAATGTTAGGTATGATACAATACCCAAACCACCGATATACTGTCCGATTTGTGGCAAGAGTATAGAAAAAACCAGTGTTAGTAGGATGAGTATAATGAAGCTATTATTCTTTAAAAATTTCTGCAAAATAGTATGATATCCCTTCAAAATGTTTTTTTATTATATCATATATCCAGAGGTATTACACTGGAGTGAACGTCTCTCTTTTAAACTAAATAAACTCATAAATTATATACAATAAATTGATATAATCAGACATAATCACCAAGCGGCAACAGCAGAATCCGTTCTTGGCTCTGTGCCTCCTATGAGCACACCCTCTTCATCTCTTATAATGATCTGTCCATGCCCAAAAGCATTTGAATTGGCTTCATATCTTATATCGTGTCCTTTTGCTTTTAGTCCATCTATTATGTTAATGGGAGTTTCTTTTTCTGCAATGATTTTTTTGTCCTCCATCCACTGCCATCTGGGTGCATCCAGTGCACTTTGTGGGTTTAGCTTGAAATCAAGCATGTTCATGATCACTTGCACATGGCCTTGTGGTTGCATGAATCCACCCATCACGCCAAACGGTCCGATTGCTTTATTGTCCTTGGTGAGAAACCCTGGAATAATGGTGTGATATGTTCTTTTTCCTGGTGCAAGCTTGTTGTAGTGCATCTCATCTAGTGAAAAGCTATGTCCACGATTTTGCAATGCAATCCCCGTACCCGGAATTACAATACCTGAACCAAATCCCATATAGTTGCTTTGAATGAATGAGACCATATTACCATCGCCATCAGCTGTTGCAAGATAGACCGTTCCACCTTTAGGCGGCGTTCCCGACGTTGGCATGATTGCGTCATTGCAGATAACGTTCTTTCTCATATTTGCATATTTAGGAGATAGCAGCATTTCGACACTTTCTTTCATATGCAAACTATCGGTAATGTACTTTTTACCATCAACAAATGCAAGCTTCATTGCCTCAATTTGCTTATGATACGTATTAACAGTTTCCTTGGATGAAAACTCATATTGCTTCAATATATTTAGCGCCATTAGAGCAACCAATCCTTGACCGTTAGGTGGAATCTCCCACACATCATATCCTCTGTACTTAACGCTAATCGGCATCACCCATAGAGGCTTAAAATCTTGAAGGTCTTGCTTTGATATGAATCCTCCATATTGCTTTGAAAATGCATCTATTTTATCTGCTATTGCGCCTTGATAGAAAGACTGTGCATTGGTTTTGGCAATCTCACGCAATGATCTTGCATGATCTTTTAGGTAGACCATCTCCCCTTCATTAGGCGCTTTGCCTTTGGGTGCAAAGGTATCAAACCAACTTTGAAATTCATCGCCTATAAAGTTCTCTTTATATTTTTCGTGTGCCTTTTTCCATGAAGCTGCAACAACAGGTGAAACAGGATATCCGTTTTGGGCATAGTCTATCGCAGGTGCTAAGACTTCACTCAGCGAAAGTTTGCCGAATTTTGATATCATCTCTGCCCATCCACCCGGTGTGCCCGGTACAGTCACCGGAGTCAATCCAAACGCGGGCATTGCATCGTGTCCCAATGCTTTCACTTTGTCTATGGTTATGCTCTTTGGAGATTTGCCTGATGCGTTGAGTCCATGCAGTTTACCTTCAAACCATATCAGTGCAAAGCAATCACTTCCAATACCATTGCATGTTGGCTCAAGTACAGTTAAACATGCGGCCGTTGCAACCGCTGCATCAATTGCATTGCCACCCTGCTTTATAATATCAAGCCCTGCTTGGGCTGCTTGCTGTTGAGAGGTTGCGACCATGCCACGTTTTCCATAGGTCACCATCCTCTTGGAGTGATATGGATATATTGATGGATCATTGTTCATAGTGCTCTCTTTCCGGTAGAATGATTTGATTGTTGCTTCAATATCTTGATTAACAGATTCATGATTGCTTCTGTAGTAACCATAATTTCATGATACAATGCGTAAAATTCATGTTGTTATATTGCGAAATAATAGCTGTTTGTGATCGCATTTTTCAAGAATATTAACGTAAGTAAAATCAGTATAGTGAAGCGATTCTCATGTAATAACTTTTGTAATATAAAAAATGATATCACAACGAAATATGTTTTATATTATACCATATTTTACAATTAGATTGTATTGCGATATATCGTATTATTCGAATATTATAATGTAGTGTTGTTTTATTCCTTTGATGGTGATAAAATGAAATACAATAAATTATTCAAAAGAATCTATGTCAACGATGTGGATCTTAAAAACAAGGAGGCTTATAATGGCTGGCAAATTTGAAGTATACAAGGACAAAAAAGGTGAATTTCGTTTTAGACTGAAAGCAAGTAATGGACAAATTATCGCAACCGGAGAAGGTTACTCATCAAAGGCTGCATGCCTAAATGGCATTGAATCCGTCAAAAAGAACGCACCAAAAGCAAAGGTAATAGAAGAAGATTAAACCATTTCAAATAGCAAAAAAGACCACAGATTTCTCTGTGGTCTTTTTTCTTATATTGCTTCCTTAAGCGTCTTCTTGATCATCCATATACTCATTGAAGTCTTTTTCACCTTTTTTATCCCACCACTGTTCATAGAGTTCGTCATAGTCTTTGTCATCATCTTTTTCTTCTACACCGTGATCTTTGTTAAACTCTTTATCAAACTCTTTTTTGATTTCTTTACCGATTTCATGCTTGATGCTGCCTTTGATCTTTTTGCCAGGACTTTTCGGGCTATGCGGTTTATCTGAGCTGCCACTACCAAAACTACCGAAGATAATTTTTGCGAGTACAAACAATCCAACTGCTTGCCAGTATGTGATCGTGGTCAGTCCAAATATCATAGGCATTAGCCAGTTCCATAGCCACATGACTACAAATCCAAATAGTATTGCTACTGCGATACCCAATATTACCATTCCGATAATCTTTAGCACTTTCCATGCCATATTTCTTTCAGTTTCTACATCTAACTTTTTAAAGCTTTTCATTTTATATCCTCCTTAGAGATATTCGTTTAAGTAATCTTGTATGATTACTGTTAATTTTTTTGTTGCTCTTGACTTACGGGATAAGAGCGTTCCCAATCGTTCACCGGTCTCTAGCATAATTTCCTTGTATGATCTTCCTTTGATTTCCGTTTCTACGAAGATGTATTTGGACTTCTTGTCCAGTGCATCGATGGCCTTTTTAATGATTTTCTTCAGTTCTGAGTCCAGCAGTTCCTGCTCTGCAGAGGGTGTTGCCTGTTCGATATACTCTGCACTTAGTACTTCATTTTTTCTCTTTTTGAAGTGGTCGATCGCGCCATTTCTTAGAGAAGAATATACATAAGATGTTAGGTTTTCAACACTCAGTATGTCATTGCCCTTGTACAGAAGCTTCATCGCAGTCTGTTGAATAATATCTTCTGCATCATATTCATTGAGTTGATTGAATCGTGCTATGAGATGATGTTTGAACTTTGTATAGTTCTCTTCAAATATTTCTCCTATGATGTTATCCAATGGCTACGCTCACCTCCTGTCTGTTATTTTAACCGGTTACATACACTAAACGATTGAAAAATGGATTTATTGCATAAATCAATATTTTTTTTATGTTTGTTTGTAAAGATATTATTTATATTATAGTAAATATATAAATTATACAAATATTAGGATTGATAAATGATATATCATATGTTAAAGTTTATTGATATTGAATTCTGATGTCAGCTTAAAAAACAAATAAGGAAAACAAAATGAATATAAAGTATGCAAATAGAATGAAAAATATCAAGAAATCTTTCATTCGAGAAATTTTAAAAGTTGCACAAAATGATAAAGTTATATCGTTTGCAGGTGGACTGCCCAACGCCCGATTGTTTCCGGTTAAAAAAATTCAAGCTGCTTCAAATAAGGTTTTAACAAATCATGGCAAAAATGCTCTTCAATATAGCACAACACAAGGATTCCTTCCATTACGAGAATATATTGCAAATCGTTATAATACTGTTTGCGCTCTCAATGTATCCCCGGATGAAATACTCATTGTAAATGGTTCACAACAAGCATTGGATTTGTTGGGGAAAGTTTTTTTGAATAAAGGAGATTACGTAGTATTAGAAAGACCTGGATATCTTGGTGCTATTCAAGCTTTTTCTATGTTTGAACCTGTTTTTAAATCAATCCCACTTGAAAGTGATGGGATTGATATAGATTTATTACGAAAATATATGAATAGTAATAAACCTAAAATATTTTATACAGTTCCTAATTTCCAAAATCCATCCGGCATATCGTATTCATTGGAAAAAAGAGAGCAAACTGCTAATATTATAAAACAAACCGATACAGTTATTATTGAAGATGATCCTTATCGTGAGCTACGCTTTACAGGCAAAAAGCAACCAACAATAGCTAGCTTTATGGACAACAAATCCGTTTTACTTGGTTCGTTTTCAAAAATTATTGCGCCAGGTTTGAGGATGGGATGGATACGAGCAAATCCCGAAATCATAGACAAGTTGATAACTGTAAAGCAAGCAGCCGATTTACACTCAAATAACTTGTCTCAAAGGATAATACATCAATATTTAACTGATAATGATATAGATACTCATATTAAGTTGATAAGCAAAACCTATAGCTATCAAAAAGATGTTATGATAGATGCTATTAAAAGATATTTCCCCAAGGAAGTTAAATACACAACTCCCGAAGGTGGTATGTTTCTCTGGATTACACTGCCTGATAAAATGGATAGCATGACATTGTTTAACAAAACTGTTGAAAAAAATGTTGTGTTTGTCCCTGGTCTTCCTTTTTATACTGATGTTATAGAAAATAATACTTTTAGAATGAATTTTTCAAATTCAGATGAAGATAGAATTATTGAAGGGATAAAAAGAATTGGAGAGGTTATAGAAAAATTGCAGACAGATATATAGTAACATTTATATTTAGTATTATATTCTAAAAAAGAGCCGATACAGTTAAGTATCAGCTCTTTTTATATGTTTACTAATCCAAGCTTCTATCTACTTTCTTTCTAGGGTTATGTACTAGGTTATCATAGAAGTCCGGATCCACAATCAATACCATGTCCTCAAGCTCCGTGTCTCCCAGTAGCGTTGTTCTACCATGTGCGTATTCATCATCGACCAATGCCTTCACGCCAAGTACTACTTCGGAGTTTTTGGATATATCCACACCCGATTTGACATTGAAGTAGTCTTTGATCCAGTGCGCGATACCTGCAGCACCAGAGTGTGGGCCAATCAATACATTAGGGCGTACATTGAGTAGCTTCTCAGTATCAAAGATGGAGTATATCTCAGGATCTTTGAGCATACCATCTGCGTGAATACCAGCACGAGTTGCATTAAATGACCGTCCCAGAAATGGTGTTCTTGGTGGGATGTCATATCCGATTTCTTTTTCAAAATACTGACCAATTTCAGTGATTGCAGACAGGTCCATACCGTCGTTGGTTCCACATAATGATGCATATTCAATCGCCATCGCTTCAACAGGACAGTTGCCTGTACGCTCTCCGATACCCAGTAGTGAGCAATTTACAGCAGCACATCCATATAGCCATGCTGTAGATGAATTAGACACTACTTTATAAAAATCATTGTGTCCATGCCACTCCAGCTGCTCAGATGGAACATCTGCAAAGTGTTGCAGCCCATAAATGATTCCCGGCACTGAGCGTGGTGTTGCAGCACCCGGATAGGATACACCATAACCCATTGTGTCACATGCACGGATTTTGATGGGGACATCCGCTTCGATCCCTAGCTTCATCAACTCTCGTGCAAATGGTACAACAAACCCATAAAAGTCCGCCCTTGTAATATCTTCAAAGTGACACCTTGGAACAATGCCATAGCTGAGTGCGCTTTTTACTACACCCAAGTATTTGTCCATCGCTTGCGCTCTGTCCAATCCCAGTTTGTTATATATGTGATAATCAGAACAAGATACTAGTATACCGGTTTCTTCAATACCAATTTGCTTGATAAGTTCAAAATCTTTTTCAACAGCTCTAATCCATGTAGTGACTTTGGGAAAATCATAGCCCAGATCAAGACACGCTTGAAGTGCTTCTTTGTCCTTTTTGGTGTAGACAAAGAATTCGCTTTGGCGAATAATGCCCTTAGGACCACCTAGACGACTGAGTAGTTTATATAAATCTACTATCTGATTGACTGAAAATGGCGATGTGGATTGCTGTCCATCACGAAATGTCGTATCGGTAATCCAAATCTCTTCGGGCATGTTTTGCGGCACAAAACGATGGTTAAATGAAACCTTCGGAATGGTGTCATAACTATATAGATGACGATATAAGTTGGGCTCTTCACGATTTTGCAATCGATATTTGTACGCTCTTTGCTCTAGAAGGTTGGTTTTTTCATCAAACTCCAGTACATCTTTTATCTTCTTATTCTTAATATGCTCTTTACCCATTATGCCTCCATTGCCTCCTTCAAGAATGTATCCAGACGCATCAACCCTTCTTTGATATTATCCATGGAGGTTGCATAGGATAGTCGTACATAATTGTCTGCGCCAAATGCAATACCGGGTACCGTAGCTACATACTTCTCTTCAAGCAAAACATCTGAGAAATCAAGCGATCCCTGTATCTGCCTTCCATTGTATTGCTTTCCAAATACTGCAGAGACGTCCACCATCATATAAAAAGCACCACCGGGTTGCACATAGTCTGCATATTTCATCTCTGATATGGTTTCCATCATATAGTTGCGTCTTTGTTTAAATGCTTTGTTCATATCTTTACTACATTGCATAGTTCGATTGTCCGTCAATGCTGCAACGGTTGCCCATTGTGCGATGGTATTGGGATTGGATGTTGCATGGCTTTGCAGTGCGCCCATTGCAGATGCCACGTTCTGTGGGGCAGCTGCCCAACCGATTCTCCAACCGGTCATTGCATATGCTTTGGATGCACCATTAATGACAATGGTTAGATCCTTCATTCCGTCAAAGGACGCGATCGATGGTGGGCAAACATCTTCGTATACCAGTTTGTCATAGATTTCATCTGAAATGACAATGATTTGATTTGCAACACAGAAGGCTGCGATATCTTCTAATTGTTCTTTATTATATATAGCGCCTGTTGGGTTTGAGGGGTTGGTCAAAATCAATGCTTTGGTCTTGGATGTGAGCTTTGCTTTTAGGTCTGCAACGGTAGCCAAGAAGTCATCCCCTGTCTCAACAAACACAGGGACTGCATCTGCAAGCTTGACAAGCTCGGGGTATGATACCCAATAGGGTTGTGGAATGAGCACCTCGTCGCCTGCTTCAAGGACTGCTTGCATGGTATTAAATAACGAATGCTTTGCACCATTGGATACAACAATTTGACTGGGTTCATATTGAAGGTCTATTTTTACAAATTCATCGGCGATGGCTTTTTTTAGCTCAAGCAACCCTGATGCAGGTGTATATTTGGTATATCCGTCATCCATCGCCTTCTTGCCAGCATCCATTATGTGCTGTGGCGTATTAAAGTCGGGCTCGCCCGCGCTAAAGGAAATGACATTGATCCCCTGTTTTTTCATTGCCTTGGCTTTGGATGTGATTGCAAGTGTCATCGATGGTGAAACTGCGGCGCATTTTTTTGATAATTTCATGATGTTTCCCCCCTATTGATTGTCTTATTTGTTGTATAAAATGAAGCATTTGCCGTGTCGTTCCTGCATTACATTCATTTTAATGCTTAAATTCAATTAGTTTTGAGTGTTTTTTGTTAAAATATGAATAATTGTATTGTAAATCATTCATTTATACCATAATATCATCGATTGAAGCGATTTGCAAGATATTATCTTATCGTTATAATCTGTGCATATTCGTGAATCAATTCGTGAATCTCTTGAAACTCTTCCTTTGAGTGCGGACTTTTTTTGAGCTTGAAAAGATCTGTTTGCTTGTATTCTTCAGGCATTTTGTAACGTTGCAGTGCAAAATTGGTTACTGGTGCAACTTCTTTTAACATCATGACGATATCTTCTTTTGAAAGCTGTGGGACCCAAGTCGTTCGTAGTTCATAGTCTATACCGCTTTTCTTAATGATGTCCAATGTTCTCTGGACGCTTTGTCCATCTGCTGATGTACTGCAAAATTCTTCATATCGATCAAAGGGAGCCTTATAGTCCAATGCAATATAATCAAGCAAGTCTTCGTTCAATAATGCTTGTACACAATCCGAACAGGAACCATTTGTATCCAGTTTAATGAGATAACCCATGGACTTCACTTTATGGATAAACTGTGCTAGTTCCTTTTGCAAGGTGGGCTCTCCACCTGTAATCACCACTGCATCAATTAGGCCTATACGTTTTTCAAGAAATGCCATGACCATATTTTCATCTATCAAAGGAGCATTTTTATCAATGAGAGCTCTGTTATGGCAATAATAACAATCATAATTGCATCCCGGCGTAAAAACAACTGCTGCAATTTGCCCCGGATAGTCTATGAATGAGTTTTTCAAAAAACCTGCTATTTTCATTGGAAATCTTCTATCCTATGTGTCATAAGTCAAAAGCAACCATGATGATTGCTTTTTTGTTATTTTGCGAAGTTGTCACCAAAAGAAATGAATTAGTGTAGTTGATATTGCTTGATTTTATACTTTTCTCTGTTCTTGTACTCTGCTTTTTTGCCTGTGTTGTAGTTTTGCACAGGACGCAGATACCCTGTTACTCGTGACCAAACTTCAGTGGTAATGCCACATTCGGGACAATTGTAATGTTCCCCTGAAATATATCCATGTTCTTCGCATATTGAAAATGTGGGAGTTAGTGATATGTATGGCAGTTTGTACTTTGTAAATACCTTCTGTATTAGTCTCTTTGCAGTCTCTGTGTCTTTGATGGCTTCGCCAAGATACATATGCAATACAGTGCCACCTGTGTAGAGTGACTGTAATTCATCCTGAAGCTCCAATGTTTCAAAAATATCATCAGTAAAGCCTACCGGTAATTGAGATGAGTTGGTATAGTACGATACCTTATCTCCTGCTGTAATGATGCCAGGGTACTTTTCCTTGTCCAAGTTTGCAAGGCGATAGCATGCGCCTTCTGCAGGGCTTGCTTCAAGGTTATAATAGTTGCCTGTTTCATTTTGGATATCCATTAATACTTCTCGCATATATTCCATCATTTCCAATGCGAAATCCTGTCCTTTTTGTGTAGTGAGATCTGTTCCCATGAAATTAAGCAATGCTTCGTTCATGCCGATAATGCCGATTGTATTAAAATGATTGTACCAAAACTTGCCGGTGCGTGCCTTGACATCTCTCAAGAAATGCGCACAGTAAGGATATAATCCCTGATCTGTTTGCTCTTCAATAACTTTGCGCTTGATCTCAAGTGATGATTTGCCGATATGCATGAGTCTCCACAATCTTGCCTTGAATTCACTCTTTGAACGTGCCAAGTACCCGATTCTAGGAAGATTTATCGTATATACACCGATGGATCCCGTCATTGGATTGGAACCAAATAGACCGCCACCTCGTTTTCTTAAATCTGTTGTGTCTAGTCTCAGCCTACAACACATAGAAACTGCATCTTCTGGAGAAAGATCAGAGTTTACATAGTTTGAAAAATAGGGAATACCATATTTACAGGTGATTTCCATGAATTTATCGACCACCTGAGAGTTCCAGTCAAAATCTTTTGTGACATTGATGGTGGGGATGGGGAAAGTAAATACTCTACCCTTCTTATCACCTTCAAGCATTACATCACAAAATGCTTTATTGAAGATATTCATTTCCTCCTGGAAATCGCCATATTGCTCATTTTGATACTCTCCACCACAAATGACGTACTCATTTTCCAGTGTGCTTGGAGGTGTAATATCAAAGGTTAGATTTGAAAATGGACATTGAAAGCCCACACGAGTGGGTACATTAATGTTGAAAACAAACTCTTGTATCGCTTGCTTTACATCATCATACTTCATATTGTCATAACGAATAAACGGAGCACAATAGGTATCAAAAGAACTCCATGCTTGTGCACCAGCTGCTTCTCCTTGTGTTGTGAAGGTGGAATTGACCACTTGTCCCAAGAAAGACCGTAGGTGCTTTGGTGCACTGGACTCTACCTTGCACGACACGCCACCAAATCCGTCGAGCAGGATCTGCCTTAGGTCCCATCCTGCACAATAGGGTCCAAAGAACCCGAGATCGTGAATGTGACACTCTCCACTCATATGTGCATCACGTACATCACTGGGGTATACTTCATGCAACCAATATTGCTTGGTAAATGCTTCTCGAATATAGTTGTTCATGCCATTAATGGAGCGCTGTGTGTTGGCATTTTCTTGAATCTGCCAGTCACGCTCTTTGAGGTAGTCTCCAAACAGATTTATAGTAGCGCCAATCAATGCATTGACCTCTCTAGATGACTTTCTCTTTTCTCTATATAGAATATATGCTTTGGCAGTCTTTGCATGACCGTTTTCAATCAAGACTTTTTCTACTATATCTTGAATGCCTTCAACGTCTGCTATGCCATCCTTGTGTTGAAATGATGCGATATCTAAAACTTGATCAACAAGGCTTTCTGCAAGAGACCAATCGTCTCCGCCTACTGAAGTTGCCGCTTTGAATATAGCCCAAGTAATCTTTTCTCTCTTAAAAGGTTCTATGCTTCCATTTCGTTTTCTGATATCTGCAATCATCTATTGTCCCCTATTCTGTGCTTTAATAAAATGTAACAACTGATTAATATCAACCAGTTGTAGTTTTATTATATAATACATACTATATAATGTATAGAATGAATTTTGCAGGTTTTTGTTTTTTTTCAAAATGTTCGGGTTTTCTGATATATTTACAGTAAAAATATGATTATTGCAGGATACCTGAATAATGATTGATGGAGCGAATCTCATTAAAAGGCCAAACAACAAATTGAGATTTACCAATAATCATGTCTTCGCCTAATGGACCAACACTATTGGCCCTTGAATCTCTAGAGTTGTTTCTATTGTCTCCCATTACGATGTAATATCCTTCGGGTATAGTTGTCTCTGTGAATTCTTCGATGATGGTATTTTTAATATAGGGCTCATCCAGTGTTTCTCCATTGATATATAATACACCACTTTTGATGCTGATCGTCTCTCCACCGAGTGCAATGACTCTTTTGACGTAGTTCTTGTTGTCTCCTGGATACTTAGTGACCACAATATCCCCTCGCTGTGGGTCCCCAAATAAATACGAAAACTTGGTGACTGCCATTCTTTCATTGTGCTGTAGGGTAGGCTCCATGGAATGACCGTCTACGCGTACAATTTGAAAGACATAATTGTGAACAACAAGGGCTAACGCTACAGCAATAATGATTGAAATCACCCATTCTGTGATTTCGCGATTTAAATTCTTCTCTTGCTTTGTATGCCTTCTTCTGCCTCTTTTTGCTGTAGTTTGGCTCATTTTTGCTCCTCAGTCATGTTCTTTTTCATACGCTTTTTAAAATCGATTCTTGGCATCATGATATTTCTGCCACACTCTTCGCACTTTATCTTAACATCTGCGCCTACTCTAATGACTCGAAATAAGTCGTTACCGCAGGGGTGCTGCTTTTTCATTAGTATAATATCATCAAGTTTGAATTCTTTTTCCATACTATCCTATTTTATATGAGTGTAGGCGATTTATCAAATAAATCATTGGGGGTTTATACTTGTTTCACAATTCTTTGTAATATATTTGCATGCATTATATAAATGTTTTGTTCTCTTCATCAATATGCAGGTACTCTCGTGAATTCTTCAAGAGAAACCGGTCGATGATGTCTGAAACCAAACGCGGGCGTTCTTCGTGAACAAGGTGTGCGCAATTTGGAATGATACGCTCTGCGACTCTTTCTATTTTCTTCATGAACAAATCACACATAGCAACAGGATGACCACAATCATATTCACCCCACAGCATCAACGTTGCACAATCTACCTGATTTAGGTTTGCAAATACCTTGATATCTTGGTAATCGCGTAGCATATTCAAAAGCCCTAGCTTTGCGTCCTTTGATACGAAAGGCTGATAAGTTTGTCGTTCAACCGTTGCGTTGATGGAAGTTTCATCAAACATAATCCAACGCAAGAATTGATCGGTGTGCTTTCTTTTCATAAGCTTCACAATTGCTTCGCCTATGATGGGCGTTGCAAGATGCCTATAGCGTGCAGGATAATGCCTTGTAAGACTACCCGGACTTGTAAGTAACAGAGAACTCACATTTTCAGGATACATTTGTGCAAGTCGCAGTGCATAGATCGCGCCCTCTGCTATGGCATAAAAATTGGCATGTTCAATATCGAGGGCCTTTAAAAACTCATGTAGTACTTCTGCAATCTCATCAGGAGTAAGCCGCACTCTGGGTGCTGCTGTTGAATACCCGCAACCAGGCAGGTCCAGAGCAATTACCCTATACTCTCTATCTAGCAAATCATTGAACACATTTCGCATACTATAAAGAGAAAAGCCCAACCCGTGCAATAGCACGATTGGTTTTTTGCCATCGGAGTCGACAAAATGTAAAGTATGCCCCTTAATGAGCATGCTTCTTCCAATAACATTTGAATTGAGTGTGATCTTTTTGTTTTGCATCATAATACCTTTATTTATTTATACAATACTTGTCATCAAATATCAATTGTATTCATCTATATGATAGTGATTATTAATATTATAGCGTATAATTGATATCAAATGACTCATTTGTAGGATTATTATGCAGGAAACATATAAAAAAATAAGAAAAGATAAGCAGATTATCAAATTTTGTACGTATGGTTTTTTGAAGAACCTGAAGTTTTTTGAGCCGTTCTTGATTATATATTTATTACAGTTGAATCTGAACTTACTTCTGATTGGTGTGCTCTACTCGGTTCGAGAAGTTGTGAATTTTGTTTTTGAAGTACCCTCGGGAATACTTGCTGACAACTACGGCAAAAAGACCGTGCTAAGCATTTGTTTTATATTCTACATTATTTCCTTTGTACTATTTTTCATTGGAGGACAATACTGGGTGCTCATATGCGCGATGGTGTTTTTCGGGCTGGGTGAAGCATTTCGCTCCGGCACACATAAAGCAATGATATATACCTATCTTGAAAAGAGAGGTTGGTTTGGGCACAAAGGCTTTGTTTATGGACGGACACGGTCGTTTTCGTTGATTGGATCTAGCGTTTCTGCGATCGTTTCCATTGTATTCATTCTACAATTTCAAGCATTGAACTTATTATTCTTGCTGTGTATTATTCCATATATCTTGGATTTTATTTTGATATTGACGTATCCTGAAAGCATCAACACAAAGCATGAAGCGTCCATTAGCATCATCGGATTTTTTAGGTCATGCAAATCACAGTTTACAAGCATATTTAAAGACAAGAGTATCATGAAAATTATATCCTCTGCATCATTATTTGATGCTGTGTTCAAAAGCATTAAGGACTATGTTCAACCCATACTACAAGCGATGCTAATATCAACAACAATTATTACCATTAAAACACTATCTCCTGACGATAATTTAAAGGTGTATCTTGCAATCATCTATGGCGTGGTGTACTTGCTATGTGCTATTGCAACACGCAATGTATACAAGCTAAATAAGCACAGATCATCTGCATTTATGATGAATCTATATTTTGATGTTTTTGCTGTTGTCTTGATACTCATTTCGTTATTTATTAGGATGAACCAAATCTATATCGTCATCGCTTTGTACTTCTTATTGTATATCGCAATGGATTCACGAAGACCACTTTTTGTCGATGTAATTGGTGACTTTATGAAAAAGCGTCATCGCGCAACAGTACTGTCGATTGAAAGCCTGCAAAGGGCTGTACTGGTTTCTATATTTGCACCGCTGTTTGGCTTTATTGCAGACACATTTTCCATGTCCATACTATTTTTGCTTTTGGGGATATTTTGCATTGTGATTAATCGAATCATTAGGATACCACAAGCAAGCAAATAGCTATTTACTATATTGCTTGGATTGTGTTAAAATATACAAAACTTTTATGTGACTTTAAAGATATGAGGTAGCAAATATGTTGGATATAAAATTAATCAGAGAAAAACCGGATTACGTAACCAAAGCGCTTGCAAAACGCAACTATGATGTGAATTTTGATGCGTTCTTAACACTGGATGTACAACGCAAAGAAATGCTCATTGAAGTAGAGTCACTAAAAAATAAACGAAATACTGTAAGCCGCCAAATCCCACAGATAAAAAAAGAAGGTGGTGATGCAAAAGAGCTTCTTGCGCAAATGAAAGTAACATCCGATCAAATCAAGGAAATGGACGAGACACTGCGCGGTATCCAAAAGGAAATTGATACCTTCATGTCGGGGCTACCTAATCTGCCGGATGACGACGTCGTCGCAGGTGGTAAAGAAAACAATGAAGTGCTAAGTGTATATGGCACTATGCCTTCATTTGACTTTGAACCTAAAGATCATGTGAACCTTGCAACATCGCTCAACCTCATTGACTATGAACGTGGTGCAAAATTGGGCGGAAACGGTTTCTGGATATACACCGGAATGGGCGCACAACTAGAATGGGCACTACTCAACTATTTCATCAGCGAGCATATCAAAGATGGATATGAGTTCATGTTACCACCGCATATGCTTAACTATGCATGCGGATACACAGCAGGGCAGTTTCCAAAATTTGAAGAAGATGTGTTCAATCTCGAAGAAGGCAATTTTATGCTACCCACCAGTGAGACAGCATTAGTTAACTTATATCGTGATGAAATCTTAAAAGAAGATGATCTGCCCAAAAGACTATTTGCATATACCCCCTGCTACAGACGTGAAGCAGGAAGCTACAGAGCAGAAGAACGTGGTATGATTCGTGGACATCAATTCAACAAGGTTGAGATGTTTGCATTCACCACTCCCGAGCAAAGCGATGCATTGCATCAGGAGCTAACAAAAAAAGCTTGCGCACTAGTAGAAGGACTGGGACTACACTATCAGTTGTCCAAGCTTGCAGCTGGTGATGTCGGAGCAGCCATGGCGTCCACCTACGATATCGAAGTATATCTTCCGTCTATGTGTATCTACAAAGAGGTTAGCTCCATATCCAATTCACGTGACTATCAAGCACGTCGTGGTATGATGCGCTATAAGAATAAGGATACAAAAAAGAACGATTATATCCACACTCTCAATGGTTCAGGGCTTGCAACCAGCAGAATCTTGCCTGCGATCTTGGAGCAGTTCCAGAATGCAGATGGATCGGTGAATGTTCCTAAGCCACTACAAGCGTTCGTGGGGACGGATGTTATCAAAGCATAATACAATAATTATAAAAGAACTAAGCCACCTTTCGAGGTGGCTTTTTTATTCTACAGCTACGTTTTATTAAGATTGCAATTTGATTTGAAATCATATCTATGTTTTGCTATGTAAATACTATTAAGTATCTTTCAATATGCCTTCATATGTGTTTAAATATATAAATATCTGTTAGGAATATTTATGAATCTATATCTAGGCGAAATCGCAGCAATAACAACCGCACTTTTCTGGGCTATAACATCCGTATCTTTTGAGGATGCCGGCCGGAAAATCGGTTCTATAAACTTGAACTTAATTCGTCTTTTGCTCGCAATGGTTTTCTTAAGTGTATTCACAGCCATAACCCGCGGCTTGATATTGCCGACGGATGCAACAGCCCGAACATGGATGTGGCTGAGTTTATCCGGACTTGTCGGTATCTTTATCGGTGATCTATTTTTATTTGAAGCATTTGTCAGGATTGGCGCACGTATATCCATGTTGATATATGCAAGCGTGCCCCCTTTGAGCGGAATATTGTCATATGTCTTTTTGGGTGAAGCAATGACTGTTATGCAGATTATCGGTATGACTGTTACATTGTTCGGCATTGCACTCGTAATATTAAAGGGTGATGATAAGAAGAATAAGTTAAAACTGTCCCACCCTCTTTTAGGAATATTGTTTGCATTTGGTGGTGCTGTGGGTCAAGCAGGTGGATACATCATCGGTAAATTTGGCATGGCGGATTATAACGCGTTTGCTGCAACCCAGATACGTGTAATTGCAAGCATCATCGGGTTTGTCATTTTATTTACTATTATGAAGCAATGGAGAAAATTCGGTGCTGTACTCAAAAAACCAAAAAAGCTAAAATCGACTGTTGTCGGTTCGATATTTGGACCATTTTTAGGGATATCACTATCCTTATACGCTGTGCAACGTATAAACCCCGGTGTTGCTTCCACTTTGATATCAATTACACCTGTATTGCTCATCCCATATGAAATATTCATAAAAAAGCAGAAGATACACTTAAGAGAAATTGTAGGTTCTATTGTCGCTATTGTCGGATTGGCTTTGATGTTTATCAAATGAGAGTCGATTCAGTAAAAGTGATACTGAATCGATTGTCTTACGATTTGTCAAAAACTCATGACCGTGTACATTCGTGCATTTTGACAAATCGCGCTTATTGCCTGCGTTTGAAAAGTATAAGGGGACTCCATCGGCACTTGTCCGTGGGAGCCATTCATTTATATGTGATTAAGTTGATGGAAGATGGAGAAGTGGTGTTTGGAGAGAAGGTAATGTTTGAATTTGAAAGCGCATATTAATCTTTTTCCACTAGTTCCTGATACCGACGGAATAAATCAGCCACTCTTTCAGCTTCTGTTGCAAAACCCTGTCCGCCATATGCAGCTTTAACAGCTTTATTCACTTCATTATGAGCCTTTATATGCTTTGGTGGCATTGTGAGCGGATCGTACAAATCTGCAAGCGAACAGTCAGGGAAAAGCTCTCGTGCATCCAAAACCTTTTGTGCTGCTTTTTCTATATCTTCTTTCTGCTTTTCGGTTGGATTTGGCCAAGGAAAGTTATTGTAGACTATACTAGCCGAATATTGGTATCTCATTTCTAATCCTTTGTATGAATTTTGTTCGCAAACTTATTCTACACAAAGGGTTTTCAATGGACTATCTTTTTACCATTCTTATCTGTCGCACTTCATTTTACAATCCATCATATCACAAATATTCTCACCTTGGATTATTGGTTAGTGTTTAACACTAAGATATACATATTACAAGCAATGTATAACAAAAAGCTATCGAATTTTCGGTAGCATGAAAAATATAAGTATTATAATTAATGATTTATTAAAAAAGTGAGTTTACTAATCTTTTACTATGCCTCCGTGGAAGTAGCCTTCATATATTTTTTCTGATTCATAGAACATCTCTTCATATCCTTGGAACCAGTTAAAATCACCGTCATATTTACAATGATAGCTGAATTTTTTGTGCTGGTATACTAAAGGTCCGCGATATAATTGTTTTTCACAACCTAATACAAGTGCATTTTTGAATATCTTTCCATCAAACATTTCGTGTAATACTCTTCCTTGATAGTTCATTGCCCACACAGGATTTTTATCAATCCAAAGAGCTTCTTCTCCTAAAAATATCTCGCTTCCTAAATAGGTATCTATGTATAAAAAATTTCCACGTTTATATGTAAGGTCATGAGAATAAGGTCGTGAGGATACTTTATCTTGCGGAGCACCTGCTGCATAAGTATTTTTCTTGCCTTCAAATAAAAATTCTTTTGATTGAACTTCATTAGTTTTCTTGTTCTGTAAAATACTCTTTACACAATTACCATTGTCCGACTTCACGAGCCTATCTAAACTTATGCAAAAAAGGTCAGACAATATTAACAAATTGTCTACATCTGGTAAATTAGCACCTGACTCCCATTTTGCTACTGCTTGTCTTGTAATATTCAACTTTTGTGCAAGTTCTTCTTGTGATAATTTATTCTCTTTTCTTAATAATTGTAGTTTTTCACTAAAATCCATATTACACCTCTTTCATTGTTGCTCTTTTCTTCAATATGCTCAGTATACAGAATAGTTCTAAATTTATCCACCTACTATTTGTTGCTGTTTTGTACACCTTTGGTTGACAATATTTCCGGGAGCATGTTAAAATAACAGACAATCTGCTAAGATGGAAAATATTATAATTCTTTATATTACACTCACTGGTTTTGCTTAGGGCTTGCGGTCATGCATCTGCGTGCAGCTCTTTATATTGCTCATACCTTTCAGATTCAATCTAATAATTTGTCCATAACGTTTCACTTTATTCCCCCCTAATTAATCATATAATTATATCCTCTCTGGAAATACCTAAAACCTATCTAAACCATTATGATCACTTAAGGCGGTTGCTATTAAAGGTAATAGGACAAACTTTTTACTTCTGTTGATTAAAATTTTAAACAGTTCAACTTTTGAACTGCCTTTATTTTATAACCATATCAACTTTTTTCAATTTAATCAACACAGTCCCCACCACCATATTATTGGCTCCCGTGCCAACTCGGCGGCGCGCTCCTTCACGCTTGTGGATATTATTGATGTTCTCTTTTGATGGTTAGTCGATGGAAAAAGGAGATGTGGTGTTTGGGTAGTGTATGATTGTTATTTCATGATTTTAACTGTATTTAATGTACAAACAAATCTTTCTAAATATTCTTCAAAAGCTTCATTACTATTTATATCATTTTCTTGTAAATACTTAAATAATGGAGGTGACAGAACATGAGAACCACCATCATGAGTTTCAAAATATTCATATGGTTCATTTTCTAAGCATATATTGACTAATATATGTACACCAAGTGCTTCCACAATATTTTCCTCAACAAATGCTTCAATTGGCTTATATGCTAATGCAAGATTTTGATTTTGATATGCAGTAATAACATTCTTTTTATTGGCTATGTCTGTTATTACTTTTGTAGCTATCTCAATACTATATGGTGGATGAAACAACTCATGAATAATATTACCAATGGTTACTTTATCTGATGTATAATAATCTACAATAAGAGCATTTTCACATAATTTTGTTGCATGAGGATATGCAAAAGAACAAACATATATAATTATATCTGTATAGGGTAGCCTTTTGTATTTTGTTACGTGTTTTATAACATCATATTTGCTCACTAATTCCTGTATAATACTACATCTATTATTTATTAGTGATAGTTTTTCGGTTTCCCAAAATTCCTTAAATCCGCTGTCTTCAAGTTCTTTGACAAGTTTAATTATTAAGCCTGAAAAGTGCGGTAGTTGTTTAATTGCTTCAGAAAAAATGTAATAATGCTGTGAGTTTTGCATGTTTCTATCTATTTCTTCATGTGAGCTGAGCATTTTTTTCACATCACGATTATTGTAATCATCTAAACTAGAAATAATTGTTGTAAATAATGACGCAACATCTACCCTTCCAGACTTAGTAATGAGCCAACTAAAACCTTCCTTAATTTCACTGCTAAGCAATGGATAAAAATGATTATACTCTTTTTTATAATGACTAGTATAAATTAGATTTGATGTCATTACATTTAAAAAACTCAAAATATCCATATTGTAACTATTTCTTATAATTATATTAGACATATTCACCTCAAAATTATTTGCTCAATATTTATATTACAATAATACATTAGTTTATTATATATTTCCATAATTAGCTTATTGTTGTTTCTATTATCCTATTGATTCTTTTGAATATCATCAATAACATGTGTACATATCTATCCCACCACCACACAAAATATTAAACAGTAAACACGGTGACATGTGCGAGTAATAAGAAAACAGAATATTTGCACAGTCTCACGAAAACCAATATAATGAATTTACTCATATGATTAAGGGCAAAATTATGAAAGCAGTAAAAAACAATAAATCGATACCAATACAATTCTTCAATGAGGTTAGTCCTTTACTAAAAAGTATCGTAAGCCATTATTGGTATGTAAAAGGTAACCAAAACGAGAAAGCAACCCATGCATTATTACCGATGAATCATGTTGATTTAATAGTTAATATGGGTCATTCGTTTAGTTATGGTGAAGAAAAAAGAAATAATCACCTTAATAGTATTCATTTTCACGGAATAAAGGAAACCTCATTAAAAGTAACTCAGCATGGAAAAGTGCAAGCATTTGGAATCAGCTTCACTCCATGGGGCTTTTATTTTTTAGCAAAGAAATCAATGAGCAAATACGCAAACAGTATAGTTAACCTAAGTGAAGTGAATCATTTGCTTGAAGAAGAATTATCTGATTATATTGAAAGTTTCACAGAACAATCAAATTTTATTGCCCAAATTGAAAGTTCTCTAATTAAGGTTATAAACATAAAGAATAAAGAGGAATACGACTGCAAGATAATTGAATCATTTATAGCATCAAATAGCTCAAATATAAAAAAGTATTGCAAGGATACTAAAATATCCATAAAGAAGCTTGAACGTATTTTTATAAAATATATTGGAGTCAGTCCAAAAAGATTTTTGAATATTATTAGATTCGAAGAATCCGCAAGAGATGTCATGTATAAGCATGAAATTAGCTTTACTGAGATTGCACATAAAAATGGATACTATGACCAATCTCATTTTGTGAAAGAATTTAGAGTATTTACCGATTATACTCCGAGCAACTTTCGTTCAGACAAACCAGCGATAAAATCACATTTTAATTGCGAGTAATGTCGCTTTTTTACAAGTATTTCTTTTCTCCTCAAGTTAGAATTAGTTATAACTTTTTGGAGGTACAGTATGAAAGAAAAAGGAAGTATCGAAATAATATCATTCAATCAAGTTGAAACTATAGGCGAAAAAGAAGTATTTAACGGATTTGAAGTGCTTGCTAAATTCTACAAAAAATGTGACGGTTATCATGGTATGGATATTGCCAAAGGTAAAGATAGCCAATGGATATTGGTATTGAAATGGCAATCTAAAGACCACGAGAGAAAAGCTAGTTCTCATATGATGAAAAGCGAAGAGACAAATGACTTCAAAATAATTGTTAATCCTAAAACGGTTGTTAAAAATGTTTATCCGATGTTTTATTAATGCAATCACACTCACCCAACTATAAATATCCCTATGTCAACTCGCCAAAATAACCAAAAAAGCAATAATACAAAAAACGCCCTATGACAGGGCGTGATCTATTTATTCAAGTAATTTAATTTTATAGAATATCTTTTACCGTGATACCATTTTTGCGGTAGCGTTTCATGCCTTGAGTGCTGTCGCCGGACTGTAGTGCAGCATTTGGACACCAGGAGATACACGCCATGCAGTATTCACAGTTATGATGCCATACAGGACCATTTTCCTCTATGGTGATATTAGTGCGAGGGCATGCTTTTTTACAAATACCACAGTGAGTGCAATCATCAGTCACCCAGTAATTTGCATCCTGCCTTTTAAATGCAATGCTAGCCATTTTGTTAATGAAGTTTCCCACCGTATTGGCAATGGGGGCATCTTTCTCGAGCGCGATGTTCTTTCTATCTGTGATAATACCCGCCATCTTATCCAAACGTATATCAATGCTTCGATGGTCACGGTCGCCCTTATTCTTAACCATGAACTTGTGCATAGCATCAATGGCATTGCTTGACTCGCTCACTATAAAGCCGGAGTTGAGCATGACACCCTTCTTTTTTAGTAGTTTCTTAAGCACTGGTAAAGATTTTCCAGCAATCCCTGCACACCCTGCTACGGCAAAAGTATAGCTGACATTACGAAATTGTGCCTTTTTGATGAAATCTCTAACGATGCGAGGGATTCCCCATGCATAAATGGGGAAGACAAATCCAACCTCATTCGCGTCAATGACAATCTTTTGGTCATTTAACACTTTTGAGATAGAGACTAGCTCTCCATCTAGTTTATCATTTAGTTTCTTTGCAATTGATAGTGAGTTCCCCGTCCCGGTGAAATAATATATTTGCATACTGTATACTCCTTAAAATTTTAATGATATTTATGACTCGCTCAGAATCTCATCGATCCACTTAATATCTGCCTTTGCATGTGCAATGTTTCGCTTAAATAGCAATACCACATTGGGCTTATGTTTGAAATTTTGATCCAGTATTATTTTGTTCTCTTCAATGTCGCTGACCAGCTGCTCCTGATGCTTTTTAAGATAGACATTGCGCTGCTGTTTGGTCATTAGATGGGAAAACGTGATACCAAGGTCAATGTCCGACTGTGGACACTGAGGGATGGAGAGCATTGATATAAGCGTCTCCATGAGGCATTCCTCACCTTTACCAAGAATAGAGTAGACCTTACGCTTCGGACCACCTTGCTCCTCCTCATAGGTAAAGTCGATTAGCCCCTTTTTGTGGAGCTTATTTAAAATGTTGTAGATGGACGAGAAACCGATCTTTGTCCAGTCCCGCATCATGTTCTTTTCGATAATCTTTTCCAGCTCATATCCGTGATAGCTTTTGTACTTGAGCAACCCCAATATGAGCACTTCTCCATGTGTCATGATAACCTCTTTATTCTAACTATTCTATATATAGAATAGTTTATCATGAAGCATTTGTCAATAGTTAAATAGTAAACAGAAAGCGTTTTGTATTGACACTGTTTTTAAGGTTTGTTATAATCGCATAGCAACAAAAAAAATTCATTCGATTATGATGAAAAAATATTTGTCTATATTTGGAGAGATGGCAGAGTTCGGTTGAATGCACTGGTCTTGAAAACCAGCATAGTGAAAGCTATCTAGGGTTCGAATCCCTATCTCTCCGCCAATACCTTATTTAGGACACAAATAGTTTCTAAACAGTAAAGTAGTTCGATTGAACTACTTTTATTGTATCATTCAATATTCGATTTTTCAATTTCTACTTAGCTTTCTTTGTAGCAATAATAGGTTCTCCAGCCACTTTATAAGCATATTCAACATCACGTCTATGTTGTCTTTTTAAATATTTTAGTTTATTGATCAGAGTGAATATCCAACTCACTGCTACAATAGTTGTCAACACTATCAAAAGGCTATTGGCTAAAACCTCATTGGCAGCATACCAATCTCCGAAAAATAATAGTACTATAGCTATAAATAATGAAGGTATAAACATCCTGGATTTAATTACACCCCACTTTATTATCCAAACAATAAATATAATCAATCTGCTTAGTAAATATGCCATCTTATAGTACTCCTCTCAAAATTTTTCTTATACATGTATTATAAAACTAGAATTCCTTAAATCCAAAAATGAGCAGTTATTTTAAAAAGATTAAGATATTTATACCAGTGAAAACACAAATACAATCTCATGCTTTGTAGAATATTCCCCATCAAAAGCTAAACCATGATACCCACACAATCTCAATGATGCCATTTCATACTGTGCCAATGCACCAATGTAAGTATCATCAACCTCAATTGCATAAAGTGGTTCATTCAATTCATATTGAGGGATCAGCCATTGAAATTCATCTGCATATTTAATGCCCAGTGCAATATAGCTTTTCGTTTCTTGTGTGCTTAAATTGCTCCAATCCATGCTGTCTGGTAATACATCTTCAAATACAATATCACCATCAGGACTCGCCTTAAATGACTGTATTGTTATGTTTACAGGAACTTTTGAGTTGTTTTGGATTTCAATATCAGCGCAATAGAATCCATCTGCGTTGTTCGGGTCTATTGAATATGAAATATTAGCTGGATGAGTGATTGAAATCTCCAAAGTGACCTGCCCCACCTAATACTACA
>JAGLOK010000008.1 GCA_023139005.1 Clostridiales bacterium
TTATTTTATGAACTGTTTTGTAGATGGATCAGAACCCTATTATACGAGAGGATACTTTGCACAAGAAATGTATGGTATAAACAATACAAGCTTAACCGTTTATGATGGTTATTTAGGGAGCAGCGGAGCTAGACTTAGACCGCTCAAGGCAGGCGAAACATATACTTTTAACATATGGGCGATTTATTATGGATCAAGCGGAGACTCAATAAAATCCCGAACAGGATCATTTAGAATAACATTACTTGGAGAATCTGGTCTAGGAGAAGATCCAATAGAACCTCCAAATCTAAGTACATTTTATGTTGAAAACGGGAAATTTCATTTTGCATTTGATAAAATAGAACATAGTGAGTTAGATTCCTACAATGTAGTTTATTCGAGCGTAGACAGTACTCCTATTGCTGGCGAACCTAATGTTAGCCTATTATACTCAGTTGTAAATTATAGTGATAACAGCAACAAATGGATTAACATTGAAAACATGGAGTCTGGTAAAACATACTATTTTAGCATAACGGCATATTATAAGAATGGTGCAAAATTAGGAGGCAATGTACGAACATATATCGTACCATTAAACTCCACAGCAGAACCGACTCCTGCGCCCACAACAGAACCGACTGCCGAGCCTACCGCAACGCCGACTACCGAGCCTACCGCAGCGCCGACCTAATCATTCTGTTTATGTGATTTTCATAAAAACATAGTCTTATAATAATTATTAGCAAAGATATTCCCCCTCGGACACATGTACTGACCCCAAAGAGAAATATATTAAAGCACTTTATTACACTATATATTAATACTTGTAATCTTATCGTAATTTTTTTGATTGACATTTGTAACAATTTCAGTTACCATAACACATATGCATAATCCAATATATGTATAATCAATTAAATATGAGGTAGTCATGAGCGAAGATACAAAAAAAATCATCAAGAAGAAGAGCCCAGTTAAAGTATTACTGGTAACTGTTCTTATCATACTGGTTGCAGCACTTGTTGGAATCGGTATATATATGTATTCCATATTGAATAATGCAAGCAAACTCGATGCGCCCAGTGAAAACGATATCATAGATATCATAAAAGAAGATCAAAGCGAAACATCTGATCCTTCTCTTTCTACCGTGGATCCTGCAACGCTCACTACACCCGAGCCTACATTTACACCCATAACCAATGAAGACTTTGGTGTTATCAATATTATGGTCTTTGGCATGGACAACAGATACAACAAGAGTTTTTCCGGTCGTAGTGATGTCAATATCATTCTCACACTTGATACCAATAACAATGAAGTACGTATGACATCCATCATGCGCGATACTCTCATATATCTTCCCTCTCAGGACGATTACAATAGAATAAATGCCGCCATCGTGTACGAGAAAGGCCCGGAAGGTGCGGTTGTCGCAATAGAAAAAGAATTCAACATTGATATCGACCACTTTATTATCTCCAGTTTCAAAGGTGTCAAAAATATTATTGACGCACTCGGTGGTGTTCGTGTGCATGTCTCTCACGAAGAGGTCTGGCAGATGAATGGACTCATTCAAGAGATGAACAAAATATATGGATACAGTACCCACAGAAGTGAAGTCAATAGTTTCGGCTCAATACGACTCAATGGCATTCAATCGGTTGCATATATGCGTGTACGTAAAGAAGGTGGCGTCTTTATGCGCGACGAACGGCAGAAAAAGGTCCTCGCTGCAGCCAGAGATGAGCTGTCAACCATTTCTTTAAGTGAATTGGATGACCTCATGAAGACCGTGTCCGACTGGGTTAAGACAGATATGGATCCATTGCAGCTAGTCTCTATTACCAATCAACTCTACAAACTTCGAGAGGGCACCTTCAGAACAACACGCGCACCCTTTGATGACCATTACGAAACAGCCAGGTACAACAGTATGGCCATTATCCAATATGATAAGGAATATACGTTGTCAGCAATGCATGACTTTATTTATCGAGGCATTGTATCTGAATAAGTAGTATACTAAAGGGAGTAGCGTAAGTTGCTCCCGTTTGAAAACAGTTACTATTGGAGTCATCATGAACATTACACAAAAGTTGAATTCAATATATGCATTGCTAGAGACGCACGAGAAGCTTAGTACAATCACCCATTCTAAGAATGTATCAAAATATGCTATTTCCATGTGCAATAACATTATCTATATGGAAGATCAACTACGCCTTGCAAGTGCATTACATGATATCAGTGTAATCATCCCAAAGGAGAATTGGATCAAGGAAGCCACCTCATCCGGCATTCATATTCTTCCCGAAGAGCATGAACACCCTTTACTTCTACATCAAAAGCTATCCAAATCCATCGCAATTAAGAAATTCTATATCGCAGATCCAGAAGTTTTATCTGCTATCTCCTGCCATACAACACTAAAAACAACTGCATCAGAGGTTGATCTTATACTATTCATTTCTGATAAAATCGCCTGGGATGGTATCGGTATATCACCTTGGCAGTATCAAATGGAAGAAGGTCTGAAGCACTCATTACATGAAGCAGCATATCGATATATTGATTATCTAATCAACCGTAGTGATACCCTGGTTCATCCTAGTATGCGAGAAGCATATCAATGGCTAAGTACTATTGTGAATCACTAAATCTTTTCACACATCCAACTCTATCTGCGTTAACACATTCTTAACAATTTCATGAAAGCCTCACCATATTTATAATGCATACTTAATATATCTTAAATAATATGAAAGCGAGGAAATACAATGAAAAAGAAATTATGGATTATCGTAGTAGCTGTCCTATTAACCATTGCGGTTGGAACAACAATAGCTTTTGCAGATGACCAAGGAGAATGGCGCGGTTTCAGACGTCACGAAGAAAGAATTACAGACTTAGTTGAAGATGGACTACTCACACAAGAACAAGCAGATAGTATCACAGCAGGTGATGCGCATATCGATGACTTCATCGACTGTGATACATTAGATGAAATGAGACCTGAAGGCGGTCGTGGAATGCACGGCGAAGGAATGCCCGAAGAATTACTTGCAAAGCTCGTTGAACACGGACTACTCACACAAGAACAAGCAGATTCAATCGCAGCAGGCGATGCACACATCAGTGACTTCATCGATAAAGAAGACTTAGAAGGTCTAAGACCTGAAGGTGGTCGTGGAATGCATGGCGAAGGGATGCCCGAAGAATTGCTTGCAAAGCTAGTTGAAGACGGAATGCTTACACAAGAACAAGCAGACAGTATCACAGCAGGTGATGCACACATCGACGACTTTATCGATAGAGAAGACCTTCCACGCAGAGGTGACAAGGGCGGTAAAGGCGGTCGCGGAAGAATGATCCGTGATACAGAAGAATAATCCTTGTATAACTACAAAAAAGACGTTTTGCAAAAGCAAGACGTCTTTTTTTGTTCTCTTTAGGGATAATAGATATCGATGATATTTTTAATTTTATGATAGATCATGGTATTGTCATATACGCCTTCAAATATCTTTGCATATCTGCCCAATGCATATACAGGAACATTCTTCTTGGAGTGCACAGTTGTGGTAAATCGCTCTCCTGCGATAGAGTTTATAACATCAAAGATTATATCCATCACATCCGATGATGATGTTCGATTATAACAATAATCTTTAAATGCATCATATATCCGATTAGAATTGGTACTTGATACCCAGGTTGCATTTTGTGTGCCATCTGCATAGTCAAAACCAAATCTCCCAATGAGATATTCTTTCAAATTCACATATCCCGTGCTCAATCCTTTTTTCTTTGCAGACTTGATGTAACTATTCAAGCGACTGTACGATGTATCTATTGCATTAAATTGTTCATGATTGGATTGCCCATCGTATATGAACCCTCCGGTCTCATGGTCTGCAGTGATGATAATCATCGTCTCATCTGGGTGTTCATCATAAAAGTCAACAGCATAAGAGATTGCCTCTTCCATATCCAGCAATTCACTCACACCATCAGCCCAACTCCAATTATGCATCGCCCAGTCGATTTTTCCGGCTTCTGCCATGATGAAGAAACCACTATCACTATATAGGTTTTCAACAGTATGGGTGAGCAGGCTTGTAAGTGTCGATTGCGAACCGTCATTATCATTGACAAATGGGATATCCGCCAAATAAATTCCTTTATCTGCAGAAAATTCATCCCCACTGCCTACGCTAGATATTTCAAATCCCGTACCCTTCGCCCATTTTCGCATCGTTGTTTTGCTAACTCCTGCGCTCGTATATCCACCTGCAAGCACATTCAACGGACTGGCTATTGCATCTTTGATGATTTCATCGTACATGCTCCGATTTTTTTGATGTGCATAAAAGCCTGCTGGTGTTGCATGGTCAATGGTAACAGTAGAGATTACCCCTGTTTTTAAGTTTCGGGCTGCAATATATTCTATGAGGTTTTCAACTGATTTCCCATTGCTATCTACGCCAATTGCACCATCATAGGTATTGACACCCGTTGCCAAACTGGTTGCAGCTGCACCCGAATCAGTTGCAGCACCACTTTCCAAGGTTGTAATGACCTCTCCTTTGCTTTCAAAGTCTAAAAAGCATAGCTGCCTATCCTCATTATGCATCAATATATCATTCGCAGCATCTACGATGTCAAATCCCATACCATCGCCAATAAACAAGAATATATATTTGATATCATATTCAATCGGTATTTCAGTGGGTGTGGGTGCTGTGGTAGGTGTTGATTCAATGATTTGCACTGTAGGACTCGAAGTGTTTTCAATAATTTCAGAGTTTGTAGGTAAAATGTCTTCATTATTATTTTTAACTTCATACGAAATAAGCGAAAATGTAATAATCGCTATGATCACAACAACCAATAATACAATCTTCTTCATGCCTTTGCCCCCAAATCAGCAGACGAACTGCCTTCTACATTATCCAATATATCCCTCGTGATTACAAGTTGATCATCACAAGCGCAACAATAATCATGCAAATCGCAACCAGTTGCTTTCTGGATGGAATTTCTTTGTAGAAAAGAGCACTTAGAAGCATCGCCAATATTATAGTCGCACCTGAGAACATCGGAAATACAATAAATGCAGGAAGTGCAAATAACGCTCTTATCAAGAAGGTTGCAGTCAGCATATTGGGGATACCTAAGAACAATCCAATAATGAATTCATTCTTTGTAATATTCTTGATGCTTTTCATATCCTTCAAACTCGCCAATAATGCTGATACGAATATGAAGAATAAAAATATCATGCTATGGCTTTGTAGGCAGTACTTTTGAAAAAGTTTATTAGAAAAGTCGCCCATGCCACCGAACAAGAACAGGACTATCAGCACCGCATGGATCTGATTAAAGCGAAATGACTTGAAGTCAAAGTATGTGAAAAATATTGCAAATACTGATAAGCATATGCCCACTACCGCAAGTGCTTTTGGGTATTCACGCCATATGATAACAGACAGTATTATCGGAACGAGAATCCCCATCTTCCCAAATGCAGAAGATAGTGCAGCTCCACTTTGTCGTACCGCTTTCTGGAAAAAATAAAATCCAAGATAGTAAAACACACCACATACGACACCGATTACAGCAGATAATATGATGCTGTTCATCTCCACATCAGTTAAAGTTACACCAAATATCGCGCCTTGTGATTTACTGATAAAAAAGTTCGCAATGACTATCACTACACACATCAAATAGTTCAATGTAATAATGGGTGGTTGTCTGCATTCTTTTTTCTGTGCCAATTTAAACAAATTAGGAATGATGGCACTGAGCACGATGGCAATCAATAAATCAATCATAGAACTTCCTTATCTTCATATCCTACATATTATACACTACTATTCATCTTGAGCCACCAACTATTTCTGCCTGATTTCTACAAATCGATTTTTCCCAAACTGCAATACGATCGGTTGTTCAACACACACAACAAGGTTCGCATTTTCTATCACTATCTGGTCGATCTTTATTCCCTTTCCGAGGATACATCTCCTCGCCTCTCCGTTAGATGATGCAAATCCTGCAAGTTTGATTAGCTCAATAATCGATATGCTCTCTTGCGTGATTTCTACTGTCTTTAGATTTTGAGGAACACTCCCTTTTGCTACTTCAATGTACCTTTGTTTTGCATTGATTGCAGCATTCTCATCATGATACATAGCAACAATCCGTTCAGCATATGCAAAGTGCGCTTCTCTGATATCTTCTTCAATCAACCCTTGTGCTTTAACTTCTTTGATATCAGTAGTCAACACAAAGTAATCCTTCAATATCGTATCCGGTATCTTCATACACTTTTCAAACATGCTATCTGCAGGCTCATCAATGCCGATATAATTATCCAGCGACTTACTCATCTTCTCCACTCCGTCAAGTCCTGCAATAATGGGATATGTGATAACTACTTGTTGCTTTTGACCATAGTGCACTTGTAGCGTTCTACCTACCAGCATATTAAATGTCTGATCTGTTCCACCAATTTCAATGTCTGCATCGAGTGCTATGGAGTCATACCCTTGCATCAACGGATAAAATAACTCATGTAGTGAAATAGGTTGATTGCTCTCAAATCGTGTTTTAAAGTCATCTCGCTCCATTATACGAGCCAATGTGTATTGAGATGCAAGGTGTATTACATCCTTGAATTTCAGTTCATCAAGCCACTCAGAATTATACCGAATGGATGTCTTACTCGCATCCAGTATCTTTGTAACCTGATGGAAATATGTTTTCCCTGCCTCTCGAGTCTCCTCAAGTGTTAGTGCAGGTCTTGTTCTCGACTTCCCAGTCGGATCTCCAATCATACCGGTAAAGTCTCCGATGACAAACACCACTTGGTGTCCCAATTCTTGAAAGAGTCTTAGCTTGCGAAGGATTACAGAGTGTCCCAAATGTAGATCCGGTCGACTCGGATCTGCACCCAGTTTGATGGTCAATGTTTTTCTCGAGTCCATTAGTAGGTCAAATTCATCTTCAGAATAAATGCCTACAGCCTCGCACTTGATTGTCTCGATGATACTTTGTTTAGTCATTTTACCCTCCTTTTTTTATTTTTTGATAATAAAAAAGGCTTGAAGCCATTTAAGAGCCTCAAGCCATAGTTGGTTAATTTTAAACTAACTCACAACAGTAAAAGCCCCCATACTATAATAATATGCGTAATAAAGAGATGTGTTATAAGTTTGTAGTGTGTTATTTTTCATATTGTATCCTTCAAAATAATATGGCAATTATAGCATCAGTGTTACTTGGCTGCAACAAAATATAATCATTCCTATAAGCAAATGACACTTTAACCACAAATTTGTTGCTTTCAGCGGAATATTTGCATCATTCGGACGCTTCATGATGGTTTTTAGCAAAACGTTTGAGTTTGACCACATTGGTCATTGACCACACTGGTCTGCTATGCTAGTATGAGATTGACCGAGTTGGTCGGTAACTGATTATGTGAGAGAAATATTATTTCAAAACTCACAAGCCATAACGTGTTTTGAAAAGCAAAAACACCGATTAACCACATTGGTCTGGAATGATTAATGTGATGAAATAATCTTCATGAAACTCACAAGCCATAACGTGTTTTGAAAAGCAAAAACACCGATTAACCACATTGGTCAGCTGTAAAGATGATCCTGAGAGGAAATTATTATGGACTATACCCTAGCAAACATAGATAGTGATAAAAAAGACAGAATAATTAACGCAGCAATCGAGGAGTTTTCACTCTATCCTTATGAAAAAGCATCAACTAATAACATTGTTAAGTCTGCCGGTATATCAAAAGGATTGCTGTTTCATTATTTTAAAAGCAAACAAGATTTATATGATAAGCTTGTCGGATTTGTTATAAACAAAATGTATGATGAAATTACAGAGAAAATCGATTGGCATGAATCTGATATATTTGAAAGAATAAAACAGATTGCAATAATTAAAATGAAAATCAGCAAAGTATATCCAAATATGTTTGACTTCATGCTCAAAGTTATATCAAGAAATAATGTGAAAAAACTTGAAGATAGTATAAAACTATATGAAAAATACGGAATTGATTTTCAATCAGTAATTGGCGATGTGTTTACCAAAAATATTGATTACTCAAAGTTTCGTGATCAAAGCACAATAGCCCAATCTATCAATGTAATTCGCTGGACGATCGAAAAATATGGTGAAGAACAAATACTTGCATTAGATGATATTCAGGATATGGATTTTGAAAAAGCAATAAATGATATGGATGAATATATTAGTATTTTAAAAAAGACCTTTTATAAGTAAGAACACAGCACAAAGTCGACCGAACAACCACACGATAAGAAATTATTTTAAATATTTGTTTTGAGAGGAGCAATTCCATGATTACTGTTCAAAATCTATATCATTCTTATAACAAGGATGACAACTATGCTGTGAAGGATGTCAGCTTTGAGATTCCCAAAGGTGAAGTCTTTGGTTTCCTTGGACCCTCCGGCGCAGGCAAATCAACCACTCAAGGAATTTTAACAGGTCTTCTGCAGTTGCAAAAAGGCAATGTAACGGTTGCAGGCTATGATGTTAAGGAAATCAAAAGAAAGATGTTCAACCAAATTGGCATGTCTTTTGAGCAGTCCAATGTATATAGCAAAATGACTGCAAAAGAAAACCTCAAGTTTTATGCAAAACTATTTGATGTTCCCACACGTGATCCAGATGAACTACTGGAAATCGTGGGACTCGAAGGCAAGGGAAAGATCCGTGCAGGAGAGTTTTCAAAAGGTATGAAGCATCGCCTAACCTTTGCTCGAAGCATGCTAAACAACCCAGAACTATGGTTCTTGGACGAACCCACAACAGGCTTGGACCCTGCGATTGCATCCGTTATCAAGGGCATTGTAAAAGAGCAAAATGAAAAAGGCGTCACTGTATTTCTAACAACCCACAACATGTACATTGCAGATGAATTATGTGATCGCGTCGCATTCATTATAGATGGTGACATACACCTCATTGATAGTCCCAAAAACTTAAAGCTTGAATATGGTGAAAGCAAAGTTGAAGTGGAATATGGCGATAACGGCAAATTGAAAACCGAGACTTTCTCAACGCTGGATGAAAAAGACAAGAAAAAACTTGCAGATATCATTGCAAAGCAAAATATCCAGACAATGCACACCAAGGAGGCAACCCTAGAGGAAATCTTTATCAAGGTGACTGGAAGGGAGCTGATTTAGTATGAAGTTATGGTCAAGTTTCGTTAAAGAGTTAACGATTGCATCAAGGGGCTTTTACTTCTATGTAGAGATTGCAATGGCAGCAATACTACTATTTGTACTGCTATTTGTTATTCCGAACAACTTTGATAACAAAGAGACTCAATACTTGTACTTAGAGTTTCCAAATGCACAGTCCCAGCAAATGTATATCGAATCATTTAATGACTTAGATGGAAAAGGAAAAACACCCGAAGATCCATTTAAAATTGACAAGGAAGAGATTAACTCTACTTTGTATGTCACCGAAGACAAGGAGATATATGTTTTCGACACTGAAGAAGATATGGCCAAGGTTGCAGAAAAGAAGCATAAGCTCGGGGTATCCATCAAGATGAATGAAGCAAATGAGTTGAACTATACCTACTACACACAGGGCAATGAGACTGAAAAGTTTAGTAATATATTAAAAATCATACATGGACCTGATGATGCACTGCTATACAAAGAGCTAGAAGGTCAACCGGTGAAAACCATTTCAACGGACTATGTAGTACTCAGCGACCGAGAAAATGTTCTTCCGGTGTTCTTGACATTTAACGGTTCACTGATGGGACTTTTCATCATGGCAGCCTATGTATTCCTCGACAAAAAAGAAGGCGTTATCAAAGCATACGCAATCACCCCCTCTCCTGTATGGAAATATCTCCTAAGTAAGGTGTTGATTCTAACCGTCACTGCGCTGACTACATCACTAATATTGATATTGCCCATCATGGGCACAAGAATCAACTATCTATTGCTAATTGTGTTCTTGATACCAACAGGATTCTTCGCATCAGCATTGGGACTACTGATCGCCAGCTATTTTGATGACATGGTCAAGTCATTCGGCGTGATGTATCTACTTATGATTGCAATGATGATGCCAACATTATCTTACTTTATCGCAAGCTGGGATCCAATGTGGTTAAAGTTTATACCAAGTTACTACATCGTTTATGGATTTAAAGAAATATTCACCAAAGGCGACACCGGATTCATCCTGTTGATTGCACTGGGATATCTAGTCGTGTCCTCGATACTGTTTGCTTGGGCAAACGCGCGTTATAAAAAAACGCTGTCGGTTTAGGAGGTCTACATGTTTAAAAAAACGTTAACAATATTTAAGAGAGACTTGCATGTAAGCTATAGAGATTTCATGTCGCTATTCATGATAGTCATCCCGATAATACTCGCATTCGCAGTCAATGCCTTTGCGCCCGGTATTGAAGATACCACAGTAAATCTCGTCTTTATCGAAGGCGAAAATACGGAGACTATCGCATACCTTGAAGACTTTGCAAAAATAACCAAAGTCAAAGACTACGATTCACTGGAAAAAAGAGTACTGAGAAGAGATAATATCGTAGGTTTTGTCGGAGAAGGTGAAGATGCTTATATCCTCACTCAAGGAAATGAACCTGAAGATGTGGTGATGTTTGCAAAGCTGTTAAAAACTTACTCAGAGTACGATAGAAAAGTTGAAGACTCAACAGCGATAATCAAAGACTTTGGAGTAAAAACTTCCCCTACAAAGATCCTTTGGGCCAACATGGGAATACTCCTTACCAGTCTACTTGCAGGCATGCTGATATCACTCAATATCGTAGAAGAGAAGATGGACAACACCATTAGCGCAATCAACGTTGCACCCATTTCAAGGACAGCTTGGATATTCGGCAAAAGCATCATGGGCATACTCGTTGCACTGATAGGGTGTAGTGCCATGGTTTTGATATTGGGACTTGCAGGCACTGTAAACTTCCTACAACTACTTATCTTCGTATTCGTCTCATCGCTTATCAGTATCATGATCGGATTCCTAGAAGGTGTGAACAGCGATGATGTAATGACTGCAGTTGCAAGCACCAAGATGGTTATGCTGCCGCTTGCAGCCTCTGTTGCAGGATACGAGTTTTTATCAGCCAAATGGCAGTGGGTAATGTACTGGTCACCTTTTTATTGGGTATACAAAGGCAACCTATCGATATTAAATGGAGACTTTACTTGGCTTGAACTTCTATGGCATAGTGCCATTGTCCTCGGCATTGCAGCACTGGTATTTGCATATGTTGCACCGCGTATCAGAAAAGGCTTAGAAAACTAGAGATTACTACATATTCATTGTATAATATGTATAAATAGAACCTTATCAGATTACTTTATTAATGAAAGGAGAAGTATTATGAACGGATGGGCAATAGGCGCATTACTAACTGGAATCTATGCTGTGGCAGTTGGAGGGCTTGCTCTTAAAAAGTCACCTGGACTTATCAAGATTGTTAAAATGAAAATGGGTAAAAAAATGACTGATGAGGGTGCAATCAAACTTAGCCTGGTCATGGCTGTAATTATGGCTGTAGCGTGCGTTGTGTTTATCGTACTCGCAGCAACAAAAGGATAAAGCCAAACACAATCATAAAAAGACGGAGTGTATACTTCGTCTTTTTTTATGCTATGATATATCAAATGTTAGATTTATTGGAGCACCACGATGCATGATTTACATATCCATACCCATCATTCTTGTGATTCCAAGACAAGTCTTGACAGCTACTGCAAAAAAGCGGTTGAATTGGGCTTGGAGTACATCTGCTTTACAGATCATATTGATTTTAACAAAGCGGACTATGGCTATGGATATTATGATGCTTCACTCTTTTTTAAAGAATTCAATCCTCTCAAAGAAAAATATGTAGATAATCTTACCTTGTTGTGTGGTGTGGAGTTTTCAGAGCCACACGTTTATCCAAAAGAATTTGAAATGTATCAAAAGATGCCATACGATTTCATCCTCGGTAGCATTCATTTTTGGGTTGATGATCTCTTTCCCACAAAAATGAAAAAAAGCAATATTTCTGCAAAAACAGCATTCAATAGATATTGGCAGGAAGTATATGCAGCGGTATCCTTTGGTGGGTTTGATAGCCTTGCACACTTTGATTTTCCCAAAAGATACTACGGAGAGCTTTTATACTCAGAAAAGTCCATCATTAGCGTATGCAAGAAAATGATACGCAATAACATTGCAATGGAGATCAATACTTCAACACTCAGACAAGGACTCGATTGCTCCATGCCTGACAAAGCCTTGCTTGATATCTACAAGCAAGCAGGTGGAAGATATGTTACCTTTGGCTCAGATGCCCACAGTGTGCAAGAGCTTGGTGCAGGCTACCAGCATGCACGCTCCCTCATATCAGGCAATCTACAAAATGTTATCTATGTTCAACGAAGACCCATCAAGTGTTCATTGATGTAATTAATCATCGCATCTGTACATATTTGTTTCTGCTGATTATTGTTCTTTTTCATAATTTAATACTATCACAAATCATTAAGCATCGCTTGATTTAGATTGTGCAAATACAAACAATATAAGAATCCATTAATATGTGCTTTTTTATACAACTTTTTTATACCGGAAAGCTTGACAGTGCTTTACTAAAGACTTAATATGTTAAGTAATATTGATAAAATATATATGTATATAGTGAAACTTGCTTTACTGAAGTCTACTCCCAAATGATAAAGCATGATTTTACTACAATTTCGAGCTGTTACCTTTATCTTAAAACACAATAACGCTCCAAAGTATTTGTTTTCAATATACTAGTTAATAACTTTGATATAATTTCCAAAAATTTTTGGGTTTATATAAATAAATAGAAGAAGGTGAAGGTGAATGGCAAAGGAATTAACAAAAAGCAAAGCCTATTGGTTTGCTACGCTTAAATTATTGGGCGCTATCCTAGTTGTATGGATAACCGTTTCATTTGGCGCAAGCATTATATTTGTAGAGTTTCTCAACAAATTTAGTCTGGGAGGCTACCCCTTAGGTTTTTGGTTTGCACAGCAGGGTTCAATTTATGTTTATGTAATACTTATTCTCGTCTATCTATTCTTCATGGGCAAAATAGACAAAAAATATGACGTTCATGAAAATATTGATGGGGGTTATGAAAAATGAGTCTACAAACAACAATTTATCTAGTAGTTGGCATAACTTTTGCATTATATATAGGTATTGCAATATGGTCACGCGCAAAATCAACAAGCGACTTTTACGTTGCTGGAGGAAATGTACACCCGATTACCAATGGAATGGCTACAGCAGCAGGCTGGATGTCTGCAGCATCTTTCATCTCTATGGCAGGAATGATATCCTTCATGGGCTACGGCGGAAGCGTATTTCTAATGGGTTGGACAGGTGGCTTCGTGCTTCTTGCAATGTTCCTCGCTCCATACTTAAGGAAATTTGGTAAATTCACAGTTCCACAGTTCATAAGAGACAGATTCTATTCAAAATCAGCTTCAGCAGTTGCTGTTATTTGTTTACTGGTTGCATCACTAACATATATCGTCGGTCAGATGACAGGCGTTGGTGTTGCTTTTTCACGCTTTTTAGGTGTGTCCAGCAGTAACGGAATATTCATCGGAATGGCAGTTGTATTTGCATATGCTGTATTCGGTGGCATGAAAGGCATCACATACGCTCAAGTTGCACAATATGTTGTCTTAATCATGGCATATACAATACCCGCAATCTTTATTTCATTACAACTTACAGGCAATCCCATTCCTCAACTTGGTCTAGGTTCAAAAATGGTAGGCTCAAGCACTGAGCTTCTTGCTCGCCTAAACCAGATTGTAACCGATCTCGGATTCAATGAATATACGACAACGGGTACGGGGTCTAAGCTGAACATGGTATTGTTTACTCTTTCACTCATGATAGGAACCGCAGGTCTGCCACATGTTATCATGAGATTCTTCACAGTTTCCACAGTCTCAGCAGCACGTAAATCTGCGCTGTGGGCATTGGTATTCATTGCTCTTTTATATACAACAGCTCCTGCTGTTGCAGCAATGGCAAGATACAATCTTCACACAACAGTCAATTCAGGCATCGAACAAAGTGCTGACATATTTGCAGAAGAATCCAGCCTCAAGGGTGATGAACGTCCCGACTGGATGAAGCGCTGGGAAAATACAGGACTACTGGCGTGGGAAGACAAGAATAATGATGGAAGAATCCAGTATTATAATGATGAAACAGAAGATGCATCAGTACTTGCAAGTGCTAGCGAAGCAGGCTGGGAAGGCAATGAGCTTACAGTTAATAATGATATCATTGTGCTTGCAAACCCAGAGATTGCAATGTTGCCAAACTGGATAATCGCTTTGGTTGCAGCAGGTGGCTTGGCAGCTGCACTATCAACAGCAGGTGGACTACTCATGGCGATATCATCTGCTATATCTCATGACCTTGTTAAAAACATATTTGCTCCAAAAATAACCGATAAACAGGAACTATTGGTAGGCAAAATCGCCATGGCTCTTTCGGTAGTATTTGCAGGATGGTTGGGGTTGAATCCTCCGGGATTTGCAGCGGGGACGGTGGCGCTAGCCTTTGGTATAGCAGCATCGACACTATTCCCTGCACTCATGCTCGGTATCTTCTCAATCAAGATGAATAAGTATGGGGCTATCTCAGGTATGCTTACAGGTCTATTCATAACATTGTTCTATGTGTTTGCACACAAAGGCATATTCTTCATACAGGGCACACAGTATACAGATGCTTTTGGCGGACCCAACTTCTTCTTTGGCATTTCACCTGAAGCATTTGGAGCCGTTGGCGCATTTGTAAACTTTATTGTTGCAATCGTAGTCAGCAAATTCACAAAAGATCCACCTCTGGAAGTGCAGGAGTTGGTTCAAGCTGTTCGTATTCCTCGTACAGCAAAAGCAAAGGGTACAGAATAATAAAAAATTAGTTATATTATGACAGTGCAGATACCTATGTATCTGCACTGTTATTTATAGAAAGAAAGTTATATGAATATATATGTAGTATTAACTAGGTTAATGTTCTTGGGATTGTTTCCACTTTCAATTTTCTGGTTAAGGAGAGCGTGGCTTATCGGCATCAAGAAAGACTATTCCTATGTCGCACTCAAAAAAGGACTCCCTCCCGAAAATCCTAAAAAGTATGCCATCTTTTCTTTAGCAATTAATCTCATTGCAGGTCTCATATTTGCAGCAATGATTCTTCTTGTAATCATCGTTGGACTCGACTATGAGATATGGACAGCAGTTGTCGGCACAACACTATGGACAAAGCTTTTCATTGAATTTATTTTGAGCAGACATGCTCATATGAAAAAATAATGTTATAATATACTTAGTTTGGATGTTTAAATAAGATTTTGTTGAACATCAATAGATTGTGATATTTATAATGATTTCGTATATCAAGGATTAAGTTATGTCAAACAAACAGCAACAAGCTCTAAATTCAATATGGGATGAGGCAAATTTCAGTCATATTCATGTAGATATGCACTGCCATTCAACATTTAGCGATGGCAACATGTCCCCTGAAGAAATTGCAAAAAACTTGCACGATGCCGACATCAAATATGCATCACTTGTCGATCACAACACACTTTCTGGATTGCCATCTTTTCGTCTGGCACTCGCAAAGTACTCAATAGGCTTTGTTTCAGGTGTTGAAATCACCACAGAACACAAAAACCACTTTATTCATCTATTGGCATATGGATTTGATATCGACAATCCTGAGCTGAATTCTCTTTTCACCAAGAAGAAAAACAATAATGACGTTACGCGTTATACAACATTACATAGCTTTTTAACTGCGGGTGAAATCATTGAGCTTGTGCACAATGCAGGCGGTATTGTCTCATTAGCACATCCCTTGCAGACAGAACCGGATAGAAGAAAGCTAAAAGTATTGATTAAAGAATTGCATAAGTTGGAACTGGATGCAATCGAAGCACTCTATGAAAGAAACACCACCGAAGAGAACAATGAAGTGTTGCAACTGGCAGAAAAGTATGCGCTAATAGCCACAGCAGGAAGTGATTATCACGCACAAAAAGAAACTCCGGGTACAACCATTACCGCAAAACAATGGAATTCTTTTCGTAATGCATTACTTAAAACATCGTCAAATCTAGATCAAGAAACAGCGCTTCAAACCAATTTATATCTGAAAAAACCAAAAAATAAATGGTTTTCTTTTATACTCAATATTTTCTTGCCCGCCTTTTTATCTTTGGCGCTATTCATCATCGCATTATTTGCTTTTTTACTCCCCTATTTTGAAAACACTCTAATGGATAGAAAGCGTGAAAATATACGTCAGCTGACGCAAGTTGCATGGGGTGTACTCAATGAATCTGCACAGGAAGTAAAAAGCGGCGACTTCACCTTGGATCAAGCTCAAACAATGGCCAAAAATCGTATTGCTGCAATGCGCTATGGTACTGAAAATAAGGACTATTTTTGGATACAAGATACTTCACCTCGAATATTAATGCACCCCTATAGAACAGATTTAAACAATCAGGATGTGTCCGATTTTGAAGATGCACAGGGTACTAAAATATTCGTCGAATTTTCAAATCTTGTATTGGAAAAAGGTGAAGGATATTTCAGCTATGTATGGCAATGGAAAGATGACACAGACAGACTTGAGCCAAAAGAATCATACATCCGGCTATTTGAGCCATGGGAATGGATAATCGGAACGGGTATATACATCAATGATGTACAAGCAGAGATAGCAAACCTTAGAAGCTATATTGTAAAGATCTCTTTAGCTGTCATTTCAATTGTTCTTCTTCTTTTGATCTACCTTATAAGACAAGGCATGTTGCTCGAGCAGTCTCGTGAGGAAGCAGAAAAGTTACTACTAGAGTCGGTAGATCGTTATCAAGCATTAAGCGAAGCTGCAACAGAGGGTGCTTTATTCATTTTTGATGGACGATGTCGATATGCAAATACCGTGATGTATGAGCTTCTTGGATGCACACCGGATAAGATTGAACTATTGAATCTTCAGGATATTTTTCCGCAACTAAAAGCCAACAAACAATGGCTAAAGTCACTGGCTGCAAGCAATGAAAATGATTCTTCAGGTGGTATAAACGGTGTCATCAGACGATGCGATGGCACACTACTTAGCTGCCATCTTTCAGTAAAAAGTGGGCTCAACAATGCTCAGTCTGGATTCATGATATTAGTTCGGCGCTCAGTTGATCTAACAGAACACACCGGTGCGCATGTTGCCCTAAATCGTCTTTTACACATACCCAATAGCCTAGCTACCGACCTCGCTGATTCTATCAAGAACGCATACAATGTAGATGAAGTCGTAACATTGAGCAACAAGAAGTCGGACCTTGTAGTATCTTTACTTGAAAACGGTACGTCTTCTATCGCAATTGCATACATGATATCAGTAATATCTGATTTAACAACACAGAAAATTATTAAGCTCAGTATCGATGAAATCGGGAAACCACCCGCACCCTTTGCTTTCATGGCACTTGGAAGTCATGGAAGGCAATCGCAAACATTATTTAGCGACCAAGACAATGCAATCGTATATACGCTTACAGGAGACGAGGACAAAGAAGTTGTTCAAGCATATTTTTTAAGGCTTGCAACCATTGTGTGTGATGCATTGGAGCTTGCAGGGTTTGAAAAGTGCACAGGCAAGAAGATTGCAAGTAACCCCGAGTGGTGTAAACCCTTATCTATCTGGAAATCATACTTTACAGAGTGGATACGTAATTCCGAACCACAGCAGGTTATAGAGTTTAGCATTCTGTTCGATTTTCGTACAGTATCAGGGGATGCAGAAATAGCATCAGAGTTACGTGAATTTATCTATTCAGAAATCAATGAAACACCTTTTTTCTTAACACAAATCGCTCAAAATGCATTGATTTTCAAGACGCCTTTTAGGTTATTTGGAAACATCATGACCTCTGGAGGAAAAGATCATCCTGGAAGGATAGATGTGAAAACTCCTGCTATGGCGATTGTCACATTTGCAAGGCTTTATGCATTGAAAAATACCATTCAAGAATCAAACACACTTCTGCAACTTGATGCGATCAAAGGCTTAGGAATCATCTTAGACTCCAAGCACCGCGATATTGTTTTAGCCTATGAAACACTGATGCGACTTAGGTTATGGAACCAAGCGCTTGCTATTAAGAAAAACCAACAGATAGACAACTGGATAGACCCCGATCAATTGAGCGAGCTTGAAGAAGTTGTACTAAGAGAGTGTTTCAAAGAAATCGATGACTTCCAAAACATGATTCAACAAGACTTCTTAGGATAAATAATAAGTTTATATACTTACCCATGGTCTTTTTCAAAGAAATCTGTTATGTCAAGCCACTCCATATAATCTTGTGAGAGAGTATCTTTTGAAATGCCAAGTATATCTTGTAGCACTTCCTTCATAGTTTCTATATTGTTTATTTCAAATTGTGGATTCGTCACAGAGTCGTTGAATGGCTTTTTCCCCGCTTCATAAAAGAGCGCCATTAGCTTGTCATGTCCATAGTTTTCTGTAATATATACCATATACATATACGATGCATTGTAGAAGGCACGCACAACTGCTGTCTCTGCAGTGCTCATATCTACTGACTCTAGATATGCAATCGATAGCTGTACCTGCTCTTTAGTGATGTTTGCAAGTAATCCTGATTTGCTGTTTCCGTAGTAGGCACTCCCATCATGCATTGCAATGCCTTCAAACATCCATACCGGCAGATTATTGTTGCAGATGTTGATGGTGATATGATGCGCCATTTCATGCTGAAGCACCCCCGGATATCCGTCATAGCCCTCATGTCCTGTGTATATTTTGAGCGATTCATTAGGCTCTGCCCATCCGGTAAAGAGCCATCCGTTTGAGGGAACGGTACGTTGCCTTAGTAGTTCCTGGTCATTAAATAGCTTGAGTTCATACTGCTCATCTGGGCTTTCTTCATAGATAGTTTTGATGTTTTCATAAACCATATCCATCATCACACCAAATTCATCTGCCTGCGTTTCACCGTCCATATATTTGAGGACATATTGACCTTTGTCCATGATATTGAAGTTATAGCCACTGTCCACCCACTGATCATTTTCTTTCTTAAATAACAATGGATAATTAAAGTCATACACTTTATCCATAACATGTTTTTGAATAATGCTCACAACAGCGGTTGTATCATCTTTAATGAGAATTTTCTCAATCTCTATTTGGATGTCTTGAATCTTCCCATTGGTCATCTCCTTGAACCATCTGCCCTGCTCATTGTAGTAATATTCATTATCTTTAGTGACGGTTGACAAATATAAATCTAAGTCATCAGTACTCAATGCATCAAGCTTGGTCTGGATGTTATTTTCAATCGCCTTTTCAGGAAGTTGCGCATCTCTTATAGTACATGCGGAAAATATCAGCACGACAGCTACAAGCATGGATAAATATTTCATCATATCACCTGCTAATCAGAATGATTTTATTATATTCCGATACAATCTTAATGGCAAATCGACTATCATACCTTGCGAAAGTTTACATTACAAAATCCATATATCGTGATATAGTAAGTAGTAGGAAGTATTCGTTAAGGAGGTCATATTATGAAGAAGATAGCATTATTTGCATTCAAAGGAAATTCGATGTGTTTTGTACACGTCTTACTCAACGCAATTGACTTAAGCAGCAAAGAATACGATGTCAAAATCATCATTGAAGGCGAGGCGGTCACGCTCATTAAGGAGTTTGAAGAGTCGAAGAATCCGCTATACAAAATGGCGAAGGAAAAAGGGCTCATCGACTGCATTTGCAAGGCATGCTCTGTGAAGCTTGGAGTCTATGAATACAATCAATCAGTAGGCATCCCCATCAATGGAGAAATGCACGGACATGTGCCCATGGCAGCATACACAGACAAAGGATATGAAATAATCACGATGTAAAGGATATCATATGCCACACTTAAGCACACAAACTACAGAAAAGATACTCAAGTTAATCAATCTAAAAAGCAATGGCCTCAACGAGAGACGGCCTTCTGCACGTGATGAAGCCCACGCAAGGCCACCCAAACACTTCTATAGAAAGTATCAGGTTAGAGAATATACGGTATTGAAGCACAATTGCTTTGAGCTGATTAATAAACCCGATGTTTCAACCCATATCATTTATTTTCATGGTGGTGGATACAAAAAGCAAGCATCAACAGTAACCTGGCGGTTTGCAGAGAAATTCTTGAAGCAATATCCGTGCATGGTAACATGTGTGGACTACCCTCTAGCACCCGAATATCAGTGCACTGATACTGTTAATATGGCACTACAGGCAACCAAGCATATCCAAAGCAACAATCCTGACAAAAAGATTGTACTCCTAGGAGACTCCGCAGGTGCAGGTCTTGCATTGGTCATTGCGCAGCAACTAGCAAAAGATAAAGCAAGTAAGCAACCCGATAAAATCGTACTACTCTCACCATGGCTGAATGTATCCATGACAGCACCCATATCTAAGCAACTGGATAAAAACGATTTAATTCTTAATATTGAACATTTACACGCAAGTGGTATTGCCTATGCAGGCAAGTTAGATACCAAAGATCCTTTATGCTCACCATTATATGGTGACTCAAAGGATGTAGGACCTATTGCGCTGTTTATTGGTACAAAAGATATATTGCATGTCGATGCACTCAATTTTAAAAGCAAAGCAGAAATTGATGGATATGATTTATCCTATTATGAATATGAAGAAATGCAACATGACTTTGCGCTTCTACCGGTAATGCAAGCAGAAACCGCCATTAATGAAATGATTGCTTTTATCAAAAAGTAATACTATATGCTTCGTTGCACTGTGTTTCATATACATCAATTTCAACCCAAATAAAAAAAGACTACAATTCAATAAATCATAGTCCTTTTTTATGCTAATTTCTATTTATATAATGGACCAAAATTGTCACAGCATCGATAGTCTGCACCTTCAAGGTCTTTGGTTCCAAATGCTGCCCATGTAGTAGGTCTAAATATACGATCATCAGATACATTGTGCATATTCACAGGGATGCGTAGCATGGAAGCTAAGGTGATGAGTTGATCGCCGATATGTCCATATGAGAACGCACCATGGTTCGCGCCCCAATTGGCCATGACTGAATATACATCTTTGAATGCACCATCTCCTGATACAATGGGTGCAAACCATGTCGTTGGCCATGTTTCATTGGTACGTTTATCCAACACATCGTGCACATCATCAGGAAGTGATACAGTATATCCTTCTGCAATCTGCAGCACAGGGCCTAAGCCATCAATCAAGTTAATGCGCGACATGGTAACAGGCATACCCCCTTCTGTCTTAAAGAGTGTGGAGTATCCGCCACCTCGGAAGTATCCAAGGTCACCATAGCAAAATGATGTTACATCCATTGTATTTTTAACATCTTCATCTGTGACGTCCCACCAAGATTTGATAGCAGGCTTTCCATCGATTTTCTGTTTTCCGCTACCATCAAGTGCTGCAGATCCTGAGTTTATCAAGTGAATCAATCCATTTGCACCATTACCTGTGAGTGTATGTCCCGTGACTCTTTTAACAGCATCTGGGCTCCAATAGGTACGTACATCTGCAAATACTTGTGCACTTCCTGTGAGTAGATGTGAAAACAGCATCACTACAGCATTGAGGTAATCATTTTCTGTTGCCATGATGTAGGGTTGACGTGTTCCATTCCAGTCAAATGAAGTGTTGAGCATGCCTTCCATGAAGTCTCCGTTAGGCATGAAGTCTGTCCAGTGGCGCTGTCCTTGGAATCCAGCAGCAATTGCACCATGACCCTGTGCTTCTTCTGCATAGCCCATGTCTGCAAGCTTTTGGTTACCTACCATCAAGTCCCTTGCAATCAATGTCATTTTGATGGATGTTTGGAGTGTTTCTTCCTTGTGCTCTTTTGTGTGTTGCACATCCTCTGCATTCGGGTCAAGACCTATTTTGCCATTTTCCTTTACCCATTTATATGCCTTTTCGTATTCTTGCTTATCATAGATATCCAAATTGAGCCTTCTGATAAATTCACTCATGTCAACGCTTTCAACACGCATTCCCAAGTACTTTTCAAGGAAATCAGGACTGACGATGGATCCTGCGATGCCCATGGATGTACCACCCATGGAGAGATAGCTTTTATTTTTCATCCATGCTACTGCAAGCCCGGATTTCGTAAAATTCAAAAGCTTTTGCTTCACATCTTCAGGTACTGTCGTATCCTCTGCATCTTGTACGTCTTGTCCATAGATTGAAAATGCAGGAATGCCCTTTTGATTATGCGCAGCCAATACAGCTGCCAAATATACAGCGCCTGGGCGCTCAGTTCCATTGAATCCCCAAATAGCTTTGGGTGTTGATTTGTCCATATCCATTGTTTCAGAGCCATAGCACCAACATGGAGTCACTGTAAGCGATACGCCCACACCTTCACGTGCAAATTTCTCAGCACACGCCTGTGCTTCTTTCACACCACCGATTGTTGTGTCTGCGATGACGCATTCAACTGCACTGCCATCGGGATGACGCAGATTACTAACAAGTAAGTCCGCAGCTGCTTTTGCCATGTTCATGGTCTGCACTTCAAGAGATTCTCGCACTCCACCGAGGCGACCGTCAATTGTAGGACGTATACCGATTTTCGGTGCTGGGGCTTCAAAACGGTTTGATTTTTTTGTCATAATGATTCTCCTTATCATTCATTTAATATTCTAATACCACCGTTTGGTGACATTTAATTTGTCTTCTATCCAACAATGATAAGTTTTTAAAGATATATCTATCATCGAATACTTTTTCATCATATATTATTCCCCCCCACATTAAAATGGAAAAACAACAACGAAACATGGATTTATTTGAATTAATCTATTATAATAATAGTATAATTATATCACTTTATTTGAGTGTAAGGCGGTAATATGCCAATTTTAAGGCAATTTGAGTTTGATAGGTTTTGCAAATCAATCGATTTAAAGTTTATTGATAATGGACTTTTATTCGGGAACGATTGGAAGCATGATGACTTAAGTGCGCCATTTGCTAGGTTATATATTGTTTTAGACGGTAAAGGAATTATCATAAGACCCAATAAGCAAATAGCACTCGATGCGGGATACGCCTACATTATACCTCCAAATTATAGCTTTGGATGCTATACTCCCAATCACCTCAAAAAGATATTTTCGCACTTTAATATAAATAAAACGTTCAGCACAGGGATTTTTGATGGGGTAGACAAGGTGCTTAAGTTAAAAATTGATATAGCAAAATACTTAGAATATTATAATGCACTTGAAAACAAGGATTCCTCCTATTACTATGATATTCAAGGGGATTTCACCAAATTAATCTTCAGATTTGTAAGTCACTTCAAACTTGATTCATTTGAAGATATTTATTTATCATTATCTCCCAAAATAAAAAAGCTATATCGCTTTATCAAAGATGACATAACAGCAAAGACAAGAACGAATGATTTAGCAAACTATCTAAACATTAGTCAATCAATGCTATCAAAAATATATAAGTCCGAAACAGGACATACTTTAAAATGGTTTCTACAACAAATACTCATACAAAGAGCACAGCTATTACTATTGACTACTTCAAAAAGTATAAAGGAAATAGCTTATGAACTTCAATATAATGATGCATTGTATTTTTCGAGAGTTTTCAAAAAATGGGTTGGGGAGTCACCAACTGTTTATCGATCAAAAAACAAAGTTGTCTAATAAAGTTTAATCTTCTCCAAATATTTCATCTCTCAATCTTTGTCCTGTTGGGGTGATTGCGATACCACCTTCTGAGGTTTCCTTATGTGCACTGGGCATGATTTGTGACACTTTGTTCATCGCCCACACTACCTCGTCAAACGGAATCACCGATGGAATTCCAGCCAATACCATGTCCGCTGCAATAAGTGCATTGCTTGCACCCATACCATTTCTTTTAGCACACGGTACTTCAACCAATCCTGCAACCGGATCACATATGAGACCCATAACACTCTTGAGCGCGATAGCCGCTGCATCAAAAGCCATCTGTGGCGATCCTCCTGCCATTTCAACAACAGCTGCTGCAGCCATTGCAGATGCAGATCCTATCTCTGCTTGGCATCCACCGATTGCACCGGAGAGTGATGCATTCTTTGCGATAATTGTACCGACCATTCCTGCTGTAAATAGTGCATTGACACCATGTTTTTTCTTCATCTTCAGTGTTTCCATCGCGGATATTATAACCGCCGGCAGTACGCCACACGAACCTGCAGTGGGTGATGCAACAATACGTCCCATCGAGCAGTTGAGTTCCATCACACTCAATGCGTATGCAACTGCTTTTGAGATAGTCGTTCCTGATAGTGGTTTATTCTTCTTTCTATACACCATGAGTTTTTTCGCATCATCTCTGAACATTTTGCTTCTGATTTTTCTATCGTCCAAATCCAGTCCTGTATCGATTGATTTTTGCATCTGGGAAAAGTGCCTACCCATCTTCTCAACGATTTCTTCGCGACTAAAGCCACTTTGCGCTTCTTCATAGGAAATAGCAACTTCCCATATTGGAACATTCTCTTTTGTACAGATTTCTATTATATCCAGCGAGTTTTTTATCATCATATGACACCTGCCTGCCGAAGACTATTGATGAATTTCACTTCTTGTATTTCATCTAATTCCTGTATTTTGTTGAGTATCTCCTCTTTTAATATCTCATCAACTTGAACAATCAAGCTTGCCTGTGCGCCACGCAATTGACGAAATACTTTCATAAAAGCTATATTGATACCGTAGGCAGACAAAATAGTGGACACCTTTGCAATCACTCCGGGCTTGTCAAAGTGCTTTGTAATCAACGTTGCATAGTCGCCATCAACTTCGACATCCGTTTGTCCGATTCTACTAATGAGTATTCTGCCACCACCTACGGATGATCCAATGATTTGCTCACTAGTGTCATCTATCCCAAACAACACGATGCGCACACTGTTTGGGTGCACATCTCCTAGATCTTCTTTATAAAAATTATATTCAATGCCTCTTTCTTGCACGATTTCAAAAGCCTTTCTTAATTTGCTATCATCAGGCTTAATCCGCATAATTCCTGCAAGTAACGCCCTATCTGTACCATGTCCTTTGTAGGTTTTTGCAAATGATCCATGCAGATAGAACTCAACAGCAGTAATCTGCTTATCAAATATCTGCGTTGACAAATATCCGATTTTCGCAGCTCCTGCGGTGTGCGAACTTGAAGGTCCAATCATGACAGGACCTATCACATCAAATATACTGTTAAAGTTCATCGAATTACCGTTTCTAAATGCATTTACATCTATCCCTATACTCATTGTCTAGCTTGGTTCATTTTATCATACATGCATTTCATCTACAATTAAGCTTTTATCATAAATCCTATATGTTTTCGTATAATACATCCCTAACTTTTCAAGCGCATTTCGAATTCTGAAATTATCTTCTAGGATGTAGTTTGCTTCCATTCGTACATTCTTTTTAACCAGATGTCTATAGAGGTTAATATACATCAGTGCATCGAGTGCTTTGCCTTGATATTCAGGAAGCGCTGCAAGTCCATACAGTCGATAGTCGCGTAGTTTCTTTACGCCAAATAACAGTTTCGTCCATCCAAATGGCAATACTTTCCCGCGAATTTTTTTCAATATCACATTAATGTCCGGGAATCCCAAGCAATATCCGACTGCCTTTCCATCATCTTCAACGATCCATACAGCATCCGGGTCTACGATGAGCTTTAGTTTGCGCAGCATGTCTTCCATTACAGAAAGTTCCAATGGGACATACCCCCAGTTGTCTTTTAGTGCAATGTTTGTAATCTCCCAGATCGCATACGCATCCTTTTTTATATTTTTCATATTGATGCGACGAATTTTGATTGTAGAATTACGTTTCATGAAGCTATCATAGAAGGTCTCATATCTTTCAGGGAGTGTGTATCCCTTCAACAAATCTATTTCATACACCAACAAGTCCTTTGATTTTTCATATCCAGTATCTGTGAAGAAATCATGGTAATATGGTGGATTCCATGGTGACATGAACATTGGTGGACTTTCGTATCCTTCAAACACAAATCCCCAGTTTTCTGCAACCGGATGTATCGGTCCTCGGATGATATTCATCCCCTGCTTTTTTATCCAAGTTTCTGCAACATCCATCAACAGCTTCCCGGCTTCTTGATTGTCAATGCATTCAAACGCTCCGAAAAAACCCATCTTGGTTTTGTAAAATTTATTGTGATTAAAGTCAACATATGCAATGGTGCGACCAATCGGCTGGTTGTCCTCATCTACCAATAAAAAAAGCTCAAAGTCTGAATTTTTTAGTATTGGGTTGGTTTTTCCGCTGTAAGCTCTTTTCTCCTCCATCCAGATCGGCGGTACATAGCATGGATGGTCACCAAATAGAATCTTTGGTATCCGTACAAATGCTCTCATCTGTTTATTTGTTCTTACTTTTACTACCTTCATTCTTTCCACCCTTTTTATAATATTCATTAAAAAGCTTATAATATATTTCTACACAAATTATATCACAACACTATTTTGTTTTACAAAAAGTGTTCTCTTGTAAAATCTCATTATTAGCGATACAATTGTACTATGGATATAGTTAAAGATATAGATATCTTGAAAGCATCAGAGAAGCTGTCTTTACTGGAGCTCAATTACAGCTTGGGCGCTTTTGATATAGAGATTTTTTGGTTTCGTATCATGGAGAAAAAGGATGACTGGCATATTGTCAGGCATACTCACTCTTCTTACGAATTACACTATGTTGCAAAAGGAAATTCTCTGGTGGTATTAGATGATAATGAGTTTGTAGTGAATGAAAATCAATTCTATATTACCAAACCTCATGAGTACCATCGACAAAAAGCATTCAATAGTCCCCAATATATTGAGTACTCGATTAATTGGTCCATCAATCTTAATGATAATGCAGATCAAGAATCTGGATTTCTATATCACCAGCTGAAAAATACACAATGTGCACCATATAATGATAAAAATGGTGTATGTGGACTAATAGAATGCTCACTAAAGAGTGCGTTTTATGAGAAATTTGGTTATTATAATGAAATTAAGCATTATATTGTCCTGATTCTAATTGCAATCACAAAAACTATTAGTCTTGATGCACTTGAAGAGTATGATATTCCTCATAAGCAAAAGAAGAATGATCTTAGATTTCTCAAGATATCTCAATACATCAATGAAAACATCGCAAGTCCAATAATGACAAGTGATATTGCAAGCTATATTCATCTTTCTGATAAGCAGGTAAGTCGGATAATCAAAGCAGAAACAGAGCTTTCAACCAAACAGTATATTAACTTGTTAAAGCGTGACAAAGCCAAAGAATTACTAAAAAATACCGAATACAGCGTAAAGCAGATTGCAGGTATGGTTGGCTTTTCAAGTGAATACTACTTCAATAAGTTTTTCAAAAGAGAAGAGGGTTATCCTCCGGGAAGGTATCGAAACAATACATTACATGTCTAAAAATGATAAGTATTCGTCTGATATAAGTATTTTTATTTAATACTACTTCATCTATAATAAGTATATCCATAAACAGAATTGCATGATTATACAAACATAGCGATTAAAAATACAACAAAATGAAAGCACTTACATAATCGAGAAACCTAGTGTGTAATTACCAAAAGTAATACGTGAAATAGTTTTGAACGATGAACCTTATATAGAAAGACTTCTACAAATAGATATAAGCTCAAGTAAGGATCATCAGAATTGATACCCCCTAGAATTTGAGGGCTAGGGGGTTCATATTATCTAATTATATTTCTCTTTAGCACAATAGTCACTTCTGACTTGTTAGACGGAAGTTGGCGCACTCCACTAATTATATATTCTTTTTCTAATATTTTTATTGCTGTCTTTAGTCTCTTGTTATATCCCTTCTTAGGCAGTTTAGCTGTGAATATTCCACATCCTTCGCTATGCAGATGTTTTGATGCTTCATTCATAATACGGGCAGACTCTCTGCAATCAAGTATCATGTCATTGACGATAATATCAAATGCTTCTGTATTGTCTTTTAAGAATGTTTGTGCTGTCATCTGCATGTATACCACGTTTTTATGATTTAATATCTCATATTGTAGCATCGCAGGATCAACCGCCCACACTTTATATCCTCTGTCATATAGTGCTTTGGTCCATCCACCGGGGGCTGCACCAATATCTAACGCCTTCTCCCCTTCGATATTTATCTCAAAGTGCTCAATGCATTCTACAAGCTTATATTCTGCCCTATTAATTTCTTTAGAATAATGCACTTTGCCGCATGTCCATTTACTCAAGTTTTCTTTCGCAGTGGATATCCCAACATAGAAGAATGCACCTTCTACTGCAATAGATATCACGTAATATGGATTTTTTGTATCAAGTGTATTTCCTTTTCTTGCTATGCTGTCTGATGTCCTTTTATTGATATCAAATGTGCTCAATTCTATTTCACTGCTAAATATCGTTGTTTGTACAGAAAAAGTTTTACCAACAGTGAACTCCCCACATAGACTTGCTAAACTTTCTGCAAATAGATCAAAGTTGTCAATTGCAAAAACATATTGTATCGGGAATATATGCTGAATATATATAGGTGGATGTTGCTTGAGATTTCGGTAAAATGCTTTCATCCCATCCGGCAGATAAACAATCGCACTTTGTGCATTGAGCCACTTTACAAGCTTTGCACCTTCTTGCAATGCAAGTATTTCATTGAATGCAGATTCAAATGTATATATGTTGCCTGAAAAAACAACATACTGCTCCTGCCGTTTTTCAAGAGTCTCGGTGAGGTTTTGAAATAGTGTTTCTTTATTCATTTTGATATTATATCATGAATTTGTTTAGATAAAACAAAAGGAGGGTGATTCCTCCTTTTATCTAAACCTATCAAAATATTCTATTTTACTTTTCAATCTTATCAACCACATTTTCTAAGAAATCAAAATTTAGTAATTCAATTAATCCCTTATCACATGCAGTCGCTATCTTTGTATCTATAGGAATCTTGGAATATGTATCAATATCATGCTTATCTGCAATTTCCTCAATAGTACTTGTTCCAAATATATCATGGCGTATGCCACAATCGGGACATTGATAATATGACATATTCTCTACCAATGCAAGTATGGGAACATTCATCATATTCGCCATCATCGCAGCCTTTTCAACAATCATTGATACCAGCTCTTGTGGAGATGTTACTACAATGATTCCTTCAATGGGTATGGATTGAAACACTGTGAGTGCAACATCACCAGTTCCCGGAGGTAGGTCTACAAACATATAGTCGATATCTTTCCAAATCACATCAGACCAGAATTGCTTCACTGTCCCTGCAATTAATGGACCACGCCACACAACAGGATCTGTATCATTTTCAAGCAACAGGTTTATCGACATGATCTCAATACCGGTTTTACTGGCTACCGGAATCAATCCACCATCAATACTTATCGCTTTTTTCTTCAATCCAAAGGCTTTCGGGATAGAAGGTCCTGTGATATCTGCATCAAGTATTGCTGTCTTATATCCACATCGATTCATTGCAACTGCCATCAAAGATGTAACTAATGATTTTCCAACTCCACCCTTACCACTAACAACCCCAATGACTTTTTTGACATTACTTAATTCATGAAGATCAATCGCGAATTCGTTTTTTTCTTTTCTATCTTCGCATTCTTGACTGCATGCGCCACAGTCCTGATTACAATTTTCACTCATATTATGTTTCCTTATTATTTATTAATGATCGCAAGCATTATCCCCTGCAACCAAGGTTCCTTTGAGATATTTCTCCACTATTGTCTTTGGTGAATCCAGCGGTGCACCAGTCCATACTTTTATGCCATTTTCTTTAAATAATCGCTGTGCGCTTTGTCCCATGCCACCTGCAATAATCAAGTTTGCTTGATTTTGCGAGAGCCACCTCGGCAGGACTCCTGGTTCGTGTGGTGGTGGTGTTAGCTTAGTCGTGCTTAGGATTTGTTTTTCTTCTTCATCCACTTCATACAGATAAAACTGTTGACAGTGACCAAAGTGCAAACAAAGCTTTTCATCTGCTACCGGTATTGCTATTTTCATTTTTTTGCTCCTGCTTATATAATTTTGCTCATTAATTTCTGAGCAAGTTCTTCAATACATTGTGTTGTTTTCCCGTTAGAGTATTCAACGATGCTCTTCTTTTGAACTTGTGCTCTTGTGAATGCTGTATCATAAGGGATTTCTCCAACCAATTCTACGTCAAGTACTTTGATTCTTTTCTTGATTGTTTGAGTCAATTCTTCATTAATGTCGGATTTATTAATACATACATATGTGCTAATTCCAAAGTGTTTTGCAAGTGCAATAATGCGTTCCATATCATGGATTGCAGATAGTGTTGGCTCAGTAACAACAACAACACAGTCAACACCTGTAAGTGATGCAATGACAGGACATCCAATGCCGGGAGGACCATCAATTAATATAATGTCTTTCTTTTGATTTTTTGCGATTTTGGTTGCATATCCTCTTATTTCACTAACCAATTTCCCAGAGTTTTCTGCACCAATTGCAAGCTTTGCATGCACCATTGGTCCATGTCTTGTGTTTGAAAAAAACCATTGTCCGCAAAGACTCTCAGGAAATTCAATTGCCTTTTGAGGACACATCCATATGCATACTCCACAGCCTTCACAGTCAATGGCATCAATACATAGTGTTCCTTTGTTCCCTACTTTCACAGCATCAAACTTACAAACGTTCAGACACATACTACATTGCGTACAGTCTTTTTGTAGGATATGGGCTGTATGTCCGCTGATAAAATCAAAGGTTTGCTGTACTTCTGGTTTTAAAATCAAATATAAATCTGATGCATCCACATCACAATCTACAAGAACAAGGCTTTCAAAGTATGAAGCCAAAGAAGCTGTGATACTGGTTTTCCCCGTACCACCTTTTCCGCTAACGATGAGTATTTGCTTCATAAACACCTCTTGATATCTCTGCAATAATTTGTACTAGCTGATTTTTTAAGCTTGGCACAACAGACAGTATCGAGCCTCCATTGGAATATGCCTTCGCAATACCAATGTTTTCAGGAATTTCAAGCAGAATATCGATTTTCTTTTTTCTCAAATGTTCTGTGATTGATTTTTCTGATATTCCACATCGATTGACGATCACTCCCATTGGAATGTTCATCTTCTTGATGGTATCAATAGATATCAGCAAATCATTTAATCCAAACAAACTGTCTTCTGTTACCAATATGACATAATCCGCATTGCTAACTGCCGTTACCAATGGACATGCATTGCCGGGTGGACAATCAATGATATTGATTATTTTTGATTTGATATGCTTTTTTACAGCACGAATCACTGGTGGTGACATTGCACGCCCTACATCCAGCTCTCCTTGAATCAAGGTAATGCCATCTGTAGTACTTCTTTTTAACTTCCCGATTTGCATATCCACTTCACTTATAGCTTTTTCCGGACACACCAATTTACAGCCACCACAGCTATGGCATAGTTCATCAAATACCATGACTTGCTCTTTAATCACAGCCAAAGCATTAAATTCACATATCTGTGCACATCTACCGCATAAAGTGCAGCTGTTTTTTGCTATCTGTGGTACTTTAACATATACATTTTCTTTTGTTTCATTTTCAGTATTGAAGAAGATATGTGCATTTGGTTCCTCAACGTCACAGTCCAGCAGTTGTACTGGCTTTTCCAAGGCTTCAGCCAACGCAGTAGATATAGTGGTCTTTCCTGTCCCACCTTTCCCTGAAGCTACAGCAATTATCACAGTAGGACCTCATCATATGCTTGGAGTTTATTCATTGTTGTCATCAACCAGTCACCAACGCAGTAACCATAGCGTTGTGCAATTGTACTGCATTTTATCTGTGTGAGAAAGTATATATTTCTATCAACTTGGTTTAATGTTTCAAAGTTTGCCTGCCCTTTTGCGATGATCACATCTGCTTGATTATAGATATTCATGAACTCCTCAGAACACTGGTTAAGTAGTGTGCCGGGTGCATCAGTACCGTTTGATATTATTGTACAGAAAGCATCTAGGTTATCTTCTACTGCATCTTCTATTGTTGCATCATTAATTACCGGAGCTCCTCTTACAGCAAAATATAGATTGTTGTGATTGATAGTTTCGATAAAAAGTTTGTCCAAAACAATTTCTCCTGCATTATCTCCAAGATAAAGAATCGTTTTTGCATTATTTAAAGCATTTGTAAATTGCCCGTAATCAAAAATCGCAAATTCATGATTTGAGATATCTTCTAATTTTCTGTTTATTGTTGCAACATCATTTACGGCAAGGTCTATAACATTTCCTATAGCAGCAATTTTAACCGCAGAAGAAAGGGCATCATCCGCTTTGGTAACTTGTTCTTTTAGATACGGATACATACCAAGAGCCAACTTTTGTGAATCCTGCTTAATTTTTTTATATGGATCTTTGTTAGAAGTAAGTTCTCTTATAATTTTATGAATCTTTACAGCCATTTGCGGAGGAGAGGCCTCAAAAGAAAAATCCGGAATGATTTTACAGACTTCATCTATAATTTTCTTCTGCAACTTCTCATCAGCACCTGTAATTCGCGCCGATTCAATTGTCTGTTTTAAAAAACAGGGGATGCAATCCAAATGAGTTTTCATTCTATAAATTCCTCTTTAATTAAACCTATAATCAGTTCCATTTTTAACCCTCTTAACTTTTACTTTAAATTTTAATCCATCCCAATTATGAATAATCAATAATTAATTTCCCATGAAGATGGTCTATTTCATGTTGCAATACTCTTGCCAAAAGTCCTTCGGCTTCTATCTGAACATTTTTCCCTTTCTCATTTAGTCCTTTTACTATAACTTCATATGACCTTTCTATTTCAACAGTAAAATCCGGTATACTTAAACAGCCCTCTACCATTTTATCAACTCCCCTTACCTTGATAATTTCAGGATTGGCTAATTTTATAGTTTTTTCTTCAACTTCCGCAACAATTAATTTTTCCGATATGCCAATCTGTGGAGCAGCTAACCCAATACCATCAAAACATTTCATGGTAAAAAGCATTTTTTTGAAAAGTTCCGTTTCTTTATCGGTAATCTCTTCCACCCCAATAGAATTCTTTCTTAAGATTTTATCAGGATACTTTTTTATTACTAATGATTCTATATCATCAATTTTCCTCATAACATTAAACCTTACCTCTTCTTTTTAGTGTATCTTTATTGCTTACCGGCTTAACCTTCTTAATTTCGGCTTCATAAACAGATACTACATTTAAACCTTCAAAGTATGTTTTTATTTTATCTAATTCTTGTTTAGGCAAAGGATTTACCCTACATGGTCTAAGTGGCGTGTTTATTTGAACTTCGTCAGGATTAATCTCTCTTGCTATTCGTGCAATTTCACTTGCGTGTTTTTTATTCTGCTCTATAAACATTATCTGTAAAGCTAACTTTCCCTGATAACCTTTTTTAAATTCTCTTATCCCTTCTAAAATACTCTTAAATTTTATTGCTTTAGCAGACCTATTAATTTCTTGTAAAGATTCCGTAGAAAAAGCATCTAATTTAGCTACTACAAAATCCGCCAAGGATAGCTCTTTCTTTACCTCATCGTTATATAAGAGAGTTGAATTAGTCAAAACTGCAACCGGAACCTTACGACTTAATTTTATTGCTTTTATTGCCTCTCCTAAATTTTTCGCCAAAATTGGTTCTCCTCTTCCGGAAAAAGTAATATAATCTATTTTTGTATTAGGCATTGATTCCAATTCTTCAATAACCTTTCCAACAGGAACATAAATCTTCCTTTCAACCGTATATTTTACCGCAGAGCCAAGCTGACAATAAACACAATTAAAATTACAAATTTTTTCTTTCTGTGAGAGCAAATCTATACCCAAAGAGCTTCCTAATCTCCAAGAAGGCACCGGACCATAAATATAATTAAATACCTGTTTCATCATCTAACTCCAAGGTTTTCTGGCATTGTAAATCCGATAAATAAATCATCATTTTCCCTCTTTAATATAGGGTTTAATCATGTTTGCAATTTCTGTTTCAGAAACCGCTCCAATACTTTTACCTACAATTTTACCGTTATCAAATACTACCAAAGTTGGTATACTCATAACTTCATATTTTGCAGCAGTATCAGAGGCTTCATCTATATTGGTTTTGCATACTTTTATTTTGCCTTCGTATTCTTTGGCTATTGATTCTATTGTCGGCGCAAGCATCTGACACGGCCCACACCATTCAGCATAAAAATCCACCAAAACAGGCAATTCTGATTCCAATACTTCTTGTTTAAAATTTACATCTGTTATCTTAATTTCCATTGTAACACCCTCTAATTCTATTTTTTACTTCTTCTCACAAATAACAGCGGAAACACAATATCGCTTACACAACACGGGAGCAAAACCGCAATAAACAAAAACAAGCCAATTATTGAATATAAAAACCATTTTAAAGACCCACCACCCAATGCCATAATGATATGGAATAAGGAAGCCCACGTACTAAGCAACACATGCCCAGCGTGCGGGAATTTTGTCTTTGGCCAAAAATAAGCTGTAATTATTCCCGCTATAGCCAATGGGTTTACCAACCACCATTTCTCAATAAATCCCAAATGAATGCCTCTATTAGGCATATTTAGCATTACTTCACCTATATAGGGAATAATTGAATCGCTCAACGTAGCGATACCCACCGAACCTATATAACCAATAATGAGTAAAATCCAAAGATTGCATTTGCCGCTTATACATTTGCCGCTTATGCGCTCACATGTATGGAGTTTATACATAGATGCAGTAACTAATGCGCTTAAAAACACATGTAAAGGATGGAGCACATAAAATATATTATATGAAACTTTATAAGATAATTTTAGCGAAACCACCATAATAACTATTCCCGTAATCGCTCCAAAGGTAGTAAAAGAAGCATGTTCTTTTAATTCCGCCAAAATTTGTTTAAACATTCGTTCTCCTATATTTTTATATATGACATTTTACACAGTTTTTCTCATCTCTTACTTCAATTTATTTATACAATCTCTCGCCGATATTGCTGCAATAGTTGCCTCTCCGCAGGCAACATCTATCTGGCGAACTTTCTTTGAACGCACATCTCCTACTGCATAGATGCCGTCGGTTTTTGCCTTCATATCATCATCTGTCTTGATGTAATCTGCTTTGTCCATATCAACAAGACCCTCTAAAAACATAGAATTAGGCAAAAATTCTACAAA
>JAGLOK010000080.1 GCA_023139005.1 Clostridiales bacterium
AGGTGAAGGTGTGCTAAATTTGAAAGGCTTTGTGAAAGAGCTCAAAAAACTAGACGATTGCACAATAACCCTAGAATGCTCAATGGGTGTCGGCACTGATGCCAGCGATGAACTGTTGATTGACAGGCTTAAGCAAGCAAAGCGGTTTGTGGAAGATGCGATAGAGTAGATGACAATACATTAACTTTTTTGCTACCCTACTTGACACCCTGTGCAGAAATACACACTACCACCCATGTAGCTTGCTTTCACTATATCGTTTCCGCATTTTTTGCACGGTTGTCCTTTTGTATTCTTACTCACTTTAGTTGTATATCCACCCATGTTTCCAAAAAGGTCTTTTTCGGTATCTCTGCCACCTTTTTCAGTCATTTCATTGAGTGTGTACTTGATTGATGTGAATACTGCACCCCTTTCACCCTGTGAAAGTGATGAAACTTTACGTTTTGGATGAACTTTTGCATTGTACAAAATGTCTTGCAGTACACCATTACCCAGTCCAGGTATGCGCTGCTTTGTTGCAAGAAATGCTTTTATGCTTAATTTTTGCATACCCTCTTTCTCGATCAAGCATATGAAGTATTCCTCTGTGAATCTCGCTGTTACCGGAGAAGGCAGTTTCTGTGCCATCGTATAGAATTCATTGTCATATGAATCCTTTTTAAATACCCACATGCCCCCATACATTTGAACAGATGCGACCAAATATGTTTCATCTTGAAGCTGAATTAATAATTGATGTTTTTTAGGTAATTTATTCGTTTCTGTTATATATCGCAGATTGATTCCCTCAACATATGCAATGCGCATATCTTCAGCTTCAATTTCTAACTTACCACCAAAGGAGATTGCATCTCCAATCCTTTTTCCAACTAACAAATCATTATAACCACTTGGATCTCCGTGAAACCATGCAAACTTATGTGGCGATTGATTGGCAATCACATTTTTGATTGTTTTTTCTTTTACTGTACTATTTAGTTGATTGGCAAGTACGATACCTTCGGGTATTTCAATCATGTGGATTTCCTCCTAAGCTTTAATTCTTCTTTTCAATATCATCCTTGCAAATCATCATTAAATATTCTGGAGCTTTTTCATCTCCAACTAGTATATTTTTTAAATATTTGAACCCTGTTTTTTCATATGCTTTTATCGCTGATTTATTTTTCGGTTCAGGACCTACAATACAATAATCAGAATCATTTAATATAAATACATAATCCAGTAAGAACTTTGTCATAATATCCTTACCCAACCCCTTATGAATATACTCCCTTTCTCCAATGAATAAATCCATTGCTGCAGCATCAATATTGACATTGCAATCTTTGCTATAATCCGGAAAATCACTAATCATATAGGTTTGAATATATCCAATATCAACACCATTAATAACGATGAGAAATGGTTGCTCAGGCTCATCACCATTTATTTTCGGCAAATAATCTTCTTCAACCTTTTGAAATGTCCACTCATGTTCTTTTCCATACCATTCATGGATAAAGTCGTTAGTATGCCATTTATATATCAGATTTAGATCCTCTTTTTTAAGTTTTCTAAAAGAAATATTATTATTCATATAATTTCACTTTCAAAGACATAATCAAATACCATAATTTACTGTTTAATATAACATAAATCACAACATACAACAAAAACTCACGGACATGTGCCGTGAGTTTTACTTATAATTTTTCTAAATTGCTCAAAAAGCGCAAAACATGAAAATGCATGAACGAAGTGAATTTTTCCTGTTTTGTAAGACCCTCGATTCGAATTCACTTCATTCGAATCGACTGGAAGCTATGCTTCCTTCTCTAACATTTCCTTAACTTTCATAAGTCTCACGCGTTCTCCGCGTTCGCTCTCATCCAGTTTCATCTTGATATATTTAATGGTCTCTTGCATGTCTGGAATCATGACATACTCAAGTGCATTCACGCGACGACGCGTCTTTTCAATTTCGTCTGCTAGCATGTTACATGACTTTTCCATCTCTGCAAGCTTAATCATCTGCTCCAACACCTTGTCTAATCGCGATATCGCCTCGTCAAGCTCTCCTGATGTGTCCAAGAGTCCATAGGGGTAGATTGATGTCCCCTCTTCTTGTACCATCTTGAAGACCGGTACATCAAGGCTCATGATGTTTTGCTTTGATACTTCTATACCGACTTTGCGTGATGGCATGAGTACTGCAGTCTCCAAAGATTCACTACTCATCGCAGCACGTGCCATTAAGAAGTCACGCATTGCAGAAGTTAGTTCCTTTTCGACTTTTTTTCTCAACTTCTGATTTTCGCGCACAAAGTCCACGAACTTACGCATCATCTCATCGCGTTTATCCTTCAAAAGCTTATGCCCACGTACTGCAACCTTCAACCTTTTACGAAGCGTTGAAAGCTCCATGCGTGTAGGATTTACTTGCAGTCTGGCCATCTATACAGTTCCTTCTTGCTTGTCATAGTATTTTTCAAGAAACTTATCATCAATACGCTTGAGTTCACTCTTGGGCAATATCTTGAGCAGTTCCCACCCAATGTTCAATGTCTCTTCAATCGAGCGATTTGTGTCATATCCCTGTGCAACATATTCTTTTTCGAATCTATCTGCAAACTGTGCATACAGTTTATCCATGTCCGATAATGCAGAATCACCTAGGATGACTGCCAATTCCTTGGCTTCCTTACCTCTTGCATATGCTGCAAAGAGTTGGTTCATGGTATCTGCATGGTCTGCACGCGTCTTACCTTCACCGATACCTTTATCTTTCAATCTCGAAAGTGATGGTAGTACATCAATCGGCGGACTAATCCCCTTCTTATAGAGTTGTCTTGAAAGTATAATCTGTCCTTCAGTGATGTATCCTGTAAGGTCTGGTATTGGATGTGTTTTATCATCTTCCGGCATAGTGAGTATCGGGATTTGTGTAATAGATCCTTCTTTTCCGATAATACGTCCTGCCCTTTCATATAAGGTAGCAAGGTCAGTGTATAGGTATCCAGGATATCCACGACGACCTGGCACTTCTTTACGGGCTGCTGATACTTCACGCAATGCTTCTGCATAGTTTGTGATATCGGTCATGATAACCAATACGTGCATGCCCAGTTCATATGCCAAGTATTCAGCTGCGGTCAATGCCATACGTGGTGTTGCTATACGTTCAATCGCAGGATCGTTTGCAAGGTTTACAAACAACACTGCACGATCAATAGCTCCGGTTTTCTTAAAGTCTGTGATGAAAAAGTCTGCTTCCTCATAGGTAATTCCAATGGCTGCAAATACAACAGCAAACTCAGACTTTGTTCCCAATACTTGTGCTTGCCTTGCAATCTGTGCTGCAAGCTGTGCATGAGGAAGTCCAGATCCTGAGAACACCGGTAGCTTCTGTCCACGTACCAATGTGTTAAGTCCATCAATTGCTGATATACCTGTTTGAATGAATTCTGAAGGATAGTTACGCGCAGCGGGATTAATGGGCGTACCGTTGATATCAAGACGTTTGTCAGGAATAATCTCTGAGCCGTCATCCATGGGTCTGCCCATTCCATCAAATACACGTCCTAAGATATCCGGTGATACAGCAAGTTCTATTCCACGACCCAAGAAACGTACCTTGGATTCAGATATCTGCAATCCTTGTGAGCTTTCAAAAAGCTGTACCAGAGCGTTGGATCCATTGATCTCCAGCACACGTCCTGAACGTATTTTACCATCGGCTTGTTCTATTTCTACCAGTTCGTTATATGACACACCTTTTACCTGTTCCACCAACATCAGTGGTCCTACAACTTCGCTGATTGTACGATACTCTTTAAGCATTTTCTAGCCCTCCATCTGCTACAAGATCTGACAGTTGATCTTTGATTTCCTTTTCAATAACATCAAACTCAGACAAATTTTCCTGTAGTATGAATTTTGAACGACCGATTTTCTCTCTGGCAGGCAAATTCACTAAATCATCGAAGAATGCTCCGGAATCTAGCGCTCCGATAGATTGTTTGTAATATACCATAATCAAATTCAACATTTTGAATTGTTTTTCAAGCGATGTATATGTATCCACTTCATGGAATGCATTTTGGTGCAAATAGTCTTCTCGTATAGACCGTGCTGCTTCTAGTGTCATTCTATCATGATATGAAAGTGCATCCACACCGACCAAACGCACTACTTCCTCAAGCTCTGATTCCTCTTGTAACAAGCGCATTGCTTCAGTGCGCAGTTTGCTCCAATCATCGGAAATATTTTCATCATACCAAGAGCCCAGACGATCAACATAGAGTGAATAGGATTGTAACCAGTCTATTGCAGGGAAGTGTCTTGCATATGCAAGTCTGGATGATAGTCCCCAGAACACTTTTACAATACGCAGTGTGTTTTGCGTTACCGGCTCAGACAGGTCGCCTCCTGGAGGTGATACTGCACCGATTGCAGATATTGCACCGGTTCTTTCTCCACCAAGGCATTGTACCATTCCTGCACGCTCATAATACTGTGCTAGTCTGCTGGATAGATATGCAGGGTATCCTTCTTCACCAGGCATTTCTTCCAAGCGTCCTGACATTTCACGCAAAGCTTCTGCCCAACGAGATGTGGAGTCTGCCATGATAGCAACATCATATCCCATGTCACGAAAGTATTCAGCGATTGTAATTCCTGTATATATTGATGCTTCACGCGCCGCAACCGGCATATCGGAGGTATTGGCGATGAGCACGGTTCTTTTCATCAATGGTTTTCCGGTACGTGGATCCTTAAGCTCAGGGAACTCCATCAAAACATCTGTCATTTCATTGCCACGTTCACCACAGCCAACGTATACGATGATATCTGCATCTGCCCATTTTGCAAGTTGATGCTGCACAACAGTCTTCCCGCTACCAAATGGTCCGGGAACTGCTGCTACGCCACCTTTTGCAATAGGAAACAGTGTATCTATTACGCGTTGTCCCGTAACCATGGGCTCAACGGGTGCAATTTTTTCTTCATAAGGTCTACCTACACGAACCGGCCATTTTTGAAGCATTGGAATCTCAACGATGCCGTCTTGTGTATCAAGGTGTATTATAGGTGTTACAATGTTTGCTTTACCTTCAAATATCCATGTTACTGTTCCAGTAACTCCCAGTGGAATCATAACTCTATGTTCCACTACCGATGATTCTTGAACAGTACCTATGATAGTACCACCCGATACTTTATCGCCTACTTTTGCAGTTGGTGTGAAGTCCCACATCTTATCATGATCTAATGCTGTTACCTCTATACCACGTGTTATACGATCTCCTGCTATATCTTTTATTGCAACTAACGGACGTTGAATACCATCAAAAATGGATTCAATTAGCCCTGGAGCAAGCTCCACAGATAGTGGTGCACCTGTAGATTCCACAGGTTCTCCTGGACCTAATCCTGATGTTTCTTCATATACTTGTATAGATGCTTTATCATTTCGAAGTTCAATAACTTCACCAATTAGGCGCTGTTCAGATACCCTCACAACATCATATACTTTTACATCTGCCATGCCTTCTGCTACTACCAGCGGCCCTGAAACTTTGACTATTTTGCCTGCCATATTATCAGTCTCCCTCTTCATTTAGCAGTATGTTTATACCTACTGCTTTTTCGACGTTATCTTTCAACCTTTGCATACCAAATCCATCACTTCCAGCATTCGATGGTATTGGTATTACTGCAGGTACTGTTTGCGCATTATATCTTTTAAAAACTGATGGTATTTGCCTTGCAAGTTCTTCTGTGATGAATATGATTGCATATTCTTCTCTTGCCATGCGGTTAACTAACCCACTTGCTCTTTCTGCATCATATGCATAGTGAACGCTTAAGCCCAGAGATTTAAATCCCATTGCACTGTCTCTGTCACCTATTACTGCTATCTTATGCATACAGTTCACGCAACCTTCCTCGTATTTGATCTGCATCTAGTTTGTTGAGCTTTCCTGTCATTACCATACGAATTGCAGTCGCTTCGTTTTCCTTTGCAACGATATATGCAATGATGGGATCCATACCAAATACTTTCTTCTTTTGTTCTTTAGCATATGCAATGAACATATTTTCAATAAAACGTTCAAAGGTCCATGCTCTTTTTTGCTCTATTGCTTGATCCATTGCACTGACCAACTGATGTCCATATGGTGTATGGCGAAATCTCTGAGAGAGCAATTCATCATTGAGTGCATAAGCATCAATAATCATCTTATGCTCCAGTGTTCCTCCATCGAGTAGTGCATCTTTTAGTAATACAACATCTGCATCCATCTGTCGTACTCTCAGTAAAGATAAGATATTGTTCATATCCACCCAAGCTGTTATCAAAGATATTAAGAATTCGTTTTTCTTACTCTTTGCAGTTTTAATCGCCCAACTGATGTATCTTCTGTCCATGATGTTATCTGCTTTGTTCGGATTGGGATCAATTGCGATTTGTCTTTCGGTTTCGTCAATTGCATCCGAGAGGTGTTTGGGTAATCCATATGTATCTTGTTGAAACACCATTTCTCGTAACTCTCGCGGCGGAATTTTGCCAGCATCTGTTACTGCTGCATCATCATCCAAAGAACACATACGCATTTTTAAGTATGCTTTAGAGTTCTTATAATCATAACGCATCAATAAGATGTCTGTAAGTTCTTCGTCCGGGCTGATTTCTCCCATGAGTTCACGTAGTTGCTTTAGCTCAATAGATATCATGTTCTCAAAATCGCGAGGTGATTCTACAATTGCTGCAGCACCATACCCACTATCTTGTAGGTTCTTGAATGCTTCGTCTGCATCATTTGCTTCAATCATTCGATTGATGCGATCTTTACCTACGATTTGATCTTCTAATATTTTTATGCGTGCAACCGCATGATGTGTACTCTTTATCGGCATTATTTGCTACCTTCAACAAACAGTATGGATGCAACATCTTGTTCTAAGTCACGCTTTGCAGTATTTACAATCATATCAATAGTACAGTTGGTCTCAATCTTACCGTTTCGTAGTATAAATCCACCTTCAAAGTCAGCCTTCTGTTCTGCAAGCTTCATCTTACTATCAATACCTTGTTTCGCAAGTTTTCCAATTGCACCATCAATAACCGATGTAGTAATATATTGTTCATTCTTTCCTGCGATGATTTCACCATCTTCCTCTGCAATCTTTATAAGAATCTTCTCAATGAATTCAACATATGCTTTTTCATCTAAGCCTTTGATTTTTGTTGTTGCTTTATCAAATGCAACTTCAACCAACTCACGCTTTATGGCAAGATGATTTCTTCTACGATCAAGGTCAGCCATAGTCTTTGCGCGTTGCTTATATTGCTCCGCTTTTTGCGCAGCTTCCTTATTCATCACATCGATTTGATGTTTCGTCTCATCAACATGCTTTTTTCGGATTGCATCAATCTGTACCTGTGTCTGGGACGCAGTTGTTTCAGCATCCTTGTTGGCGTCAGTTATTATTTTTTCAATAATTTTATCTATACCCTGCATGGCATTCCCTTCTTTAAGCGACGCGACCTCTAAAGGTGTACGCTTCATTAAATAATGACCGCTTCTTTTCTTTTAAAACTTATGAACTATATCTTCTATACAAGAAGTACTACAAGTAATGAAATAAGAACAGCAAATACTGCGTATGTTTCAACCATAGCACTCATTGTCAGTGCACGACCACTTTGGTCTCCACGACGTCCAACAAGCTGAATACCAGCGGCTGATACTTTGCCCTGATAGATGGCTGAAAACAGTCCAACAACACCGGTTGGTATTGCACCTACCATAAGTATCATGCCTTTTGTTTCAGTTATTGCAATAAGATCTCCTGCAAATACACCAAGGTTAAGCATAATCATAAGTGCGACAACCAAACCGTAGATTCCTTGTGTGCCCGGAAGCAACTGAAGCAAAAGTACGCGCCCAAACTTATCCGGGTCTTCAGCAATTACACCTGTTGCAGCTTGTCCAGCTATTGACACGCCTATTGCAGAACCTATGCCTGCTACTATTGCTGCAAATGCAGCTCCTATAAATCCGTAAACCAATCCCATTTCCATGTGATTTCCTCCTTAGTATTGAAAAAAACTATTTATTTTTTATTATTAATTTCCGGTAGAACTTCATGATATCGAGCTGAAATCTTAAATGGTTTAAAATCCCTTCCCCCATCTTCAAAGAACTTACCGAAATATTCAACATATTGTAGTCTTGATGAGTGAACATATGCACCCAACGCATTGATTGCTATATTAAATAGATGAACGCCTACAAATACTACTCCTGCAAATATCCATCCGAACACCGAGCCAGTTAGCATTCCCGCCATAGTGTTTACAACCATGCCGATAACGCCTGTAGCAAGGCCCAGACCAAATAGCCTTGAATAACTTAGTATATCACTCATATAGCCAGTAATCTCAGACAACGAAGATAGTCCACCAAATATACGCCCAAGACCTTTTTTTCCATGTCCACCGAGTACTATTATTCCACCAAGTCCAGCAAACAGCATTACTGTTCCAATTTTATTTAAAACTAGAAATAATGTAGAAGGCTCTTGATCTACAAATCCTGCAAGAGTTGGGAGCGCAAACATCACAAGACCTGCGATAAATGATATCCATGTGAATTGTTGCGATATCGCATTCATCACTTGACCGCGCTTTATTAGTGTAGCTGCACGAACGCTCAAACCAACGATTATATGTATTACTCCCATCAAGAGACACAATCCAAGTGTTAGCATCGGCTCTTGCATTGGGTTAAATAATAATGGCTTGAGTGAAAATCCCATATATCCACCATATAGTATTCCCCAAAAGATAGTAAATACTCCACTGATTGCAATCACTCGGATGAGTTTATTGCCATCTCCATATTTTGGTTTTGTCTTAAAATAAATAAATGATGCAAGTACAGCGATAATGAGTCCATACCCCGCATCTGACATCATCATTCCGAAGAATATCGCGAAAAAAGGCGCCATTGTGACATTGGGATCCATAGCTGTATGTTTAGATTTGCCAAACATGTCCGTGATAGATTCAAATGGTCTGACAAAGGCACGGTTTTCGTACAATGTCGGTACATCATCGGTATCTATTGTCTCTTGGACTGTTAACTCATAGGCTTCTCCTGCACATTCTGCGACAATTTCTCGAAGTTCCTCTTCCAAGTGTGCGGGGATAAATCCATGTAATTTAAAAACGTACTGTGTTGTCTGCAAATCATCTGCTTTATCTTTACGATTGGTCTCAATCATAAGCGCATCTAGCAACCTTTCCATATCCGGAAGTGCTTTTGCATGATTGCTTTTTTCAGCTTCGATTTTGTCTTTTTTTACTTGTATTTCCTCAATTTGCTTTTCTATATCAACAATAACATCTCGCGGAACGCCTTCATAGTTGGAAAAATTGGTCGATGAATATCCTACCCTTGACAAAAGCTGTGATAGTTCTTCGTTTTCTGAATTATGATATATCAAAAATACATAATGATTGTCTTTGTCTGCATATAATTTTTGATAGTGTAGCGTTTCATTATCGGATATTTCACTATAAAATTCTTGTGCATCAATAGTAGGCACAGTGCCTGCTGTGATTCTACAGTTTTCAGTATCCTTTATAGCTTCAACAGGTAGCTGCAAATCTATCCAAGGTTCGATGGATGATTTAAGGTTTTCTAATCGGATTAACTTTGAGTTGATTGCCAATCGCTTTTCTTCTAGTTTCTTGACAGCATATGCAATATCTAGTGTGTTTTTGCGTTCATTAAAGTTTTTCTTCAGTTGATCAAAAGAAATGACATCTTTTGGCTGGAGCATCGGTTTTTTGCGTAGATCCAACGGCTTCAACTCGCTAATTGCCCAGTCGATTATCTCATGTTCGAGTGCAACAGTTTCAGACTTGTTGACCACACTCTCAAGCACATCATCCTCGACATCCTTTTCAATATGCATTTTCCCATATCGTTGTAATGCAACGAGTATATTATTGCGTTTTTCTTGCATCGCAAAGAGTGTAACTTTTTTTTGAAGTACTATAGGCATCTATATATCCAATATCCTTTTTGTTATCACATTTGAGGCTTTATCTATATTCACCATAGATTTCTTTTTATATTCCTGATATTCGCTTTTATGATGCACGTTCTGTGCTTCCAATTCAGAATCAACTTGATTTTGGATGTCTTCAAGCTTCTTTCTAGCTTCACTTCTCGCTTCCGACATTTCCTCTTTTTGCTTTTTTAATATCATTTCTTGTGCGTTTCGTATATCCTCGCGTGACTTTTCTAAAGCTATAGCACGAATATCTTCAGCTTTTTGCTCCGCTTGTTTAATTCTATCTATTTCAGTTGGCATATTATCATCCTTATTTGATTTCATACATTATATCGGCATTTATTATTGATATATTAATCTAGCATGAAATTGTCTTTACTTTGTTCCAAATAACCGATCTCCTGCATCCCCAAGTCCGGGTACGATGTATCCATGCTCATTGAGCTTTTTATCTACTGCTGCAACAAATATATCCACATCATCGTGGTCATCCTGCACTTTTTTTATTCCCTCAGGTGCTGCGATTAAACACATTAGCTTAATCTGTGTACATCCTCTGTCCTTCAAAAACTGTATAGCAGCCGATGCACTTCCACCAGTTGCAAGCATCGGGTCCACTACGATGAGTTCACGTTCTTCAACGTCGGCTGGAAGTTTGCAGTAATATTCAACAGGTTGTAGTGTCTCAGGATCACGATATAGTCCAACATGGCCTACCCTAGCTGCGGGAACAAGCTTTAGTATCCCATCTACCATGCCTAGTCCTGCACGTAATACAGGTACAACACCGAGTTTCTTTCCGGTAATTACTTTAGTCTTTGTCCTTGCAATAGGTGTTTGTATTTCAACCTCTGCAAGTGGTAGGTTACGTGTAACTTCAAACGCCATAAGCGTTGCCACTTCATCCACCAAGTCTCTAAAGTCTTTTGATCCGGTTTGTTTGTCTCTAATCAGTGTTAGCTTGTGCTGTATAAGAGGGTGATCCATTACTACTAGCTTTGCCATTGTCGTCCTCCAGTTTATTTTCTATATTTTTTATCAATTTTGTTGATTATATCCACACGTGTTGCATGGCGTCCTCCAAGGAACACTGTGTTTAGGAAAGTATTTATTATCTCTTTTGCTACACCCATACCAATGACACGTGCTCCCAAAGCAAGCATGTTCGCATTATTATGTTCTCTTGCCATTTTCGCCATATATGAATTGGTGCACACAGCACAACGAATACCCGGAACTTTGGATGCTGCCATGGATATCCCAATACCTGTGCCACAGATTATGATTCCGAATTGTGCATTTCCATTCGCTACTTCTGTTGCTGCTTTTTCACCATAAATGGGATAGTCTACAGATTCTTCAGAGAATGAGCCGATATCATTTACTTTATAGCCTTTACTTTCAAGATGCTCCTTGAGTTGAGATTTCATCTCATATGCTGCTTGGTCAGAGCCAATTGCAATCATATTTCCTCCAAATGGTGTTGAATCCATTAATTAAATAATCTATCGTATTATATACAATTTCCTTCTATTATTCAAGCATACATATTGCACGATATTAATGATGTTTTGATATCTTATTTCATACTATATTATACATCTTTTCCTCATAATAAAATACCACCCATTCATTTGTAAATGATTGGGTGGTGATATCCATTCTTGCTTATTTTCAAATAATTTATAGGCTACTCAACATCCACATGAACATCGGTTTTCTTTTCTTCGCTTTGCTTGTTTTTATTGGCAAATGCAATAATTATTACAATGACACCAATTACAATTAATGCAACTGCAGCTGTCATTGCAAAGCTTGAAAACTGTTCTCTCAAAAGAAAAAATGTTGCTAATGTAAACAGTACAATAACCGGTATCCATGATCCTTGTCGCCCTCTGGAGAATAGCTTTAGTTCCAGCAAGCCAAAGGCCGGACCCAAAAGGAACACAGGCCACAAGACACCAACATTGCCCCAACCCGTAGTACGTAAGAACAAGAACAAACATCCATATACGAGTAATATTCCACCGGGAACTAGTATTCCAGGATTATGTCTTTTCCCTGCAAAAAACTGCACATGAAATGAGATCCCGATGAGTATCATCACTATAGGCCATAGATAGTTCCAGTCAAAGTTATTAAAGATTTCAGTAAAATCCAATACATCTAATTGTGTAAGCACAATCACTACACCAACAAGTATTAGCACGATTCCCCAAAAAATTGTATTTGCTTTTTTCATTTTACACTTCCTTATCTAGAAATAACAAAATCACTGCTTATGGTTTTGTTGTTTCGTTTGTAGAATCTTCTTTTTTTGCTCTCTTTTCAGTCTTCACTTGAGCAAGTTCAGCCTCTGGTTGAATTCTTCTTCCCTTTTTATTATCCGATCTCATCTGACGTGATCTATCATCCATTAGTTTCAAGTCTTCACTGACTTTAGTTGTATCAGATGTTTCAGTTGGTTCTGTTTCTTTTTCTTTGCGCTTGAAAAAGTTAAAAAACTTCACATTATATGCTTTAGCAATCACTGTATTCTTTCTTAAAATGAGCATAATAATCGCAAACAAAATTAATATGATACTAATAAGTTGATTGACCTTAATGCCTGTGCTAAATAACCACTGGCTATCTGTTCTGAATGTTTCTATTACAGCTCTACCAATTCCATATAGTAATAAATATAAGTAGAAAACGTTGCCTTCTTTTCTATCCTTTTTCATATAGTACATTAAGAATAAGAATATGAGTACGTTCCACATAGATTCATAGAAGAAAGTTGCCATGTGAAATGCTCTTTCTGCTTCAACAAACACACTTGCAGGGAAAAATGTCCACGCAGGATTTGTAACCAGCCATCCATATGCTTCTTGGTTTGCAAAGTTACCCCAACGACCTATGGCTTGTCCCAAAATAAGTGAAGGGATCACAATATCCGTAATTGCAAAGAACCTTTTCTTGCTAAACTTGCAGTATAGTGCAGTACCGATGAGCCCACCGATGAGTCCACCATAAATAGCAAGTCCTCCGTTCCATATCTTGAATACTTCAATGAAGGGTCCACCTCTATAGAACTCCCAACTAAACACAACATAGTGTATTCGAGCTCCGAGTACAGCTGATATCACAGCAACCAGAGCAATATCTAAAACCATTTCTGATTTGTATCCCCTACGCCTTGCATTGTATGTGGCTACCCATATTCCTAGAAGCATCGCTAAAGCGATAATAATTCCATACCAATATATTGAGCGTGTTACACCAAATAAATTTATTGTAAATGCGACATTGTTTATCATTATACTACCTCCATTTAAAGAAATTATACATTTTACCTTTAAGTAATGTCAATAAAAATACAGGGAATACATGTATCTGTAATATAATATTAATGTTTCACCATATACCAAAGAAAAAAAGAGCTTCCCGCAAGCGAGAAGCTATAAAAGAAAGAAAATTAAACAACCCTTCCAATACACAATTTTTATGATTTGCCCCATTAGGCAAATACTGAATTCCTAGCCATACATTTGCATGTTTTGCTGCATGCTAGAAACCATTTGCGTCTGCGTTTTCATAAAGTAATCAAGACGCCTATAGCATCGCATCAGTTCTTTTTGCGTAAAAAGTGGCTGATATTTTTTTTGCAATGCTAAATTCTCAAGTGATAAATCTAATCTGCTACACCTTACAAGCTTTCGAAGCTCATTATTGATGTCACTGCTAATGGATATTTTTAAACTATAGTATCCACCACATTCATCCAGAGAATATAACAGATGAGAAAAATCATCGTAGTTCTTCATAATCGAGTAGCATTTGTATGCATCATCATCAAAATCTCTTTTCAACCACATTTTTTCTCTGGTGGTTAGTCGATCTTGATATTTGTTCATTTGCTTTACAAATCCCTCTTCCACCTTTATTAATTCATAAGGATGGTTCTCATTGCGCGTATAATAATATACAGCAGTGAGATTACGGCTATCTTGTGTGATGATATGAATATTGAAGTATGGTGGTTCTTCATATATTTTGATCACATCAAAGTACCCATATTGTTTAAATTCACTAAATAGTAAATCATATAATTTGTCAGCGTATTTTATCAAGTAGCACCTTCTTTTTAGAGTCATATATATTGCGATCAATAATTCCTAGTTCATATAACTCATGCAAGTTCTTTAGCAACGGCGGGACTTCTAAGGCCTTTACTATTGGTATGTTTATTTTCAATGCATCATTCTTTTTTGATGGCATCGATCTGATAAACTCTACATACTTTTCGCCTTCATAATTAACGTGGTTTACTTTCCAGTTGATATTTGTCCAAAACTTAGATAAATGACTCGACGAGTTTGCCCACATCGCTCTATATGTTTTGGCTGAAACAGATAGCGGACATCCTAAAATGTCTTCAATATCTTCAAATGTCAGCCGTATAATCTCTTCATCGCTACTTTTGAGATACCTTGTTAAAGGATCATATTTGCTCATATCTTATCTAACCCTCCAAAGGAATCCCCATCCCTTGTATTAATAATATTCTAGATTATTACATTTGTCAATTACTTTTATCTATTTTTTATATATTTATTATAACTTATTTATATTATTCTTGTATTTTTCGAATATTATTACACTTTTCATGGAAACTCATGGCTTGGTTGGGGTTTCTGTCCTTTCGAGCATTTTTTGCTCATTAACGAAAAATCATAACCAGATACCATAATGGTATGTCGTTATGCTCTCAACAAACGCCCATATACATACTAAAATTGAAAATCTAAGCAAATAACTAAAAAAGTATAGTCATAGCTATTAAGCGGTTGACAAATCATCTTCACATAAAAAAAAACCCACATGTTGTGAACTGCTTTTTGGTATAGAATAACGGATTCAAAGTCGGGAGCTTTAACTACCAGATATCCTAACTCCTCACCTCATGTGTTTTCCTTACCTTAACACATGAGTTCAGACGATTTCTACAAATGTATCATCGCCCTCAGTATCGTTTTTCGACGCAGTCTAACCTTTATTCTTAATTTAGGCTTAAAAATTACCAACCCTATAGCCGCAAGATACCCAATCAGCATAATTAGAGGAATTGGTCCTAATGAGGTTTGACGTGATAGAAACAGGTCCTTTAAATCTTGTGTAATTGTGATATGAGGATCGAACAGAATTGCAAATTTTATGTCCAAAACAATTGTATAGATATCAACAGGAAGCCAGTGATAAAAAAGAATAAAACACACTAAAAACCATCTGTCTTTTTTTAATTTGAATGGGCCCGTTTGCCAGAAAATTAGTCCCGATATAAAAACTGTACAATATGCAATAATCAGCATAATTGATCCCCGTGACATCAAAATATATCCAAATTGTTCCATTGAAGCATCAGATATAAGCATAGTAGAAATCCCTATTAACATTTGAAATGCAATTCCGCCTAGTAGCAGAAAGCTCCCAATAATTAAGGTGTAGAGTGATATTTTAGCAATGATTTTCATATTTCTCCTTGTATTAATAATCGTTCTGTAAAGTTAAATGAAAGTTGAGACCTTGCAAACCCTTTTGATACAATGTTTATAGCACTAAACAAATATCTCCCGAAAGGAAAGCAAAGTCTCATGTCAAAATTATATGTATTGTTTCGTGTATCCACTTTAATATGTACCTATGCTGATACTACGCTAATACGACCATCAGTAATTTGTAAACATGAATCCATACGTCGTGCAAGATCCATATTATGTGTTACTAAAATTAATGTCATTGAAAATTTCTTTTGCATTGCAATCATTAATTCAATAATGCGTGCTGTTGTTCTTGAATCAAGATTGCCTGTGGGCTCATCTGCAATCAATAGCTTTGGCTTTTTTACAATAGCTCTTGCAATTGCAACACGTTGTTGTTGCCCACCAGATAATTGGTATGCTCTTCTTTTACGATAATTAATCATCCCAATGTTTTCTAAGATATAATCAATTCTTCTATCAATTTCACCTTTATCAACAACACCAACCATATTAAGTGTTAAAGCGATGTTATCGTAAACTGTAAGGTTTGTTAATAAGTTATAGTTTTGGAAAATATATCCAACATCTTTATTTCTGATTTCATCCCAAATTCTTGAGCTATAACGGTTGATTACTTTCTCGCCAAATTCAATTGCCCCGTTATGCACTTTATCTAGTCCACCAAGAACATTCAAAAGTGTTGTTTTACCACTCCCTGAAGGTCCTAGCATTAC
>JAGLOK010000081.1 GCA_023139005.1 Clostridiales bacterium
TCTAATCATATGATATGCACTTCCGATGGCATCTGTTCCTGATGCGCATGCAGAAACAATCGATGTTGATGGACCTTGCAAACCAAATTTCAAAGAAATATGACCTGCTGCTAAATTAATAATAGATTTCGGTATAAATAATGGCGATATAGATTTTGGTCCTTTTTCTAGCAGTTTGTAGTACTCGATAGTCGTCGTTTCAAGACCACCCATGCCGGAGCCTACAACAACACCCAGTCTTGTTCTGTCATAGTTATCTGCATCAACTTTTGCATCATTCCATGCTTGCGCTGCTGCAACATATGCAAACTGCGAAAAGCGATCCAGCCTTCTTGCTTCTCTGGTGCTTAAATACTCCGATGGGTCAAAGTCTTTGACTTCGCCTGTCATATATACACCAATCTTTTCAGTATCAAAGCGCGTGGTCTTGTCGATACCCAACTTGCCTTCTTTGATGCCCTGCCAGGTAGCCTGTGCATCATTTCCTAGTGGGGTAACTGCCCCTGCGCCTGTGATTACTACACGATTCATATTATCCTACTCTCCTTCTTTGGCAAATCATTATTTGCCGTGCTTCCAGAAGTTTCTGCATACTGTATGCAGTCACTTGTTAATTGGAATATGCATTTTGTTTCTGCAAATTCCTATATTTTCTAATTATAACGTATGTTAGTTTAAATAAATATTAATCTATGATTAAAATTTAGTTTCTTTACATTACCATGCCGCCATCAATCATTAGCGTTTGCCCCGTCATATAGGATGCATCATCGCTAACCAAGAAAGCAACAGCATTTGCAACATCCTCAGGTGTTCCAATACGCTTCAGTGGTATCTTTTCAATAAAAGCTTGCTTGTATTCCTCTTTGAGCTTATCTGTCATTGCAGTTTCAATAAATCCCGGTGCTACTGCATTGACGCGAATGCCACGCGGTGCAAATTCACGGGCTCCTGATTTGGTTAGTCCGAGAACTCCCGCTTTTGATGCTGAATAGTTTGCTTGCCCTGCATTACCCATTACACCCACCACGGAGCTAATATTGACGATACATCCACTTCTTTTTCTGAGCATTTTGCGTCCTACATGTCTCATCATGTTAAATGTACCTTTAAGATTGACTGCAATCACCTTGTCAAAGGCATCTTCTGACATTACAGAAAAGAGTGTATCGGATGTAATTCCTGCGTTATTGACCAATACATCAATGCCTTCATGCTTCTCTATACATTCTTTGACTAGGCTTTCGGTGTCTTGGAAGCTTGATACATCGCATTTATAGTAGTCACAGCTTACGCCCAAGCTTTGCACTTCCTTTTGCATTTCCTGTGCAATCTCGGGGCTGCCATAGTCAATATTGATAATATCATAGCCTTCTTTTGCAAGACGCAGTGCGATAGCCTTTCCGATGCCCTGAGATGCGCCTGTTACCATGGCCTTTTTGTTTTCACTCATATTGTTCCCTCCAATTTACTAACTCTAGCCCTTGATGTGCTCTTTAATTATAGCAATGGTTTCAATACTATTTGCATTGAATACTGCTACATTACTTTTGCCTAATAACTTTGCATGTTTCTTTGCAAGCTTTGATAAGACATTACCGGGACCGCATTCGATAATGACATCAATCTCCCCTGTCATATCATCACCCTTTATTATCTTATCCATTATTTGAACCCATTGTACAGCAGAAGATACTTGCCTTGAAAGCACATCTCTTGCATCGGCTTCCTGCTGGTATGTTCTTCCTGAGACATTGGCATATACCATCTTGTCTGTTGGGTTGATTTCATAGTGATTTAACTCTGCTCTCAACTGATTCCCCGCTTCTTTTAATAGCGGTGTGTGAAATGGACCGCTGACGTTGAGCCGTTTTACAATTTTGGCACCTGCCTCTTTGATCTTCACATCTGCAATATCTAGGGCTTCCAGTGTGCCGCCTATGATTATCTGCTCTGGTGAGTTGAGGTTTGCAATCCATACATTGTCAATGTCTGCTATAGCGTTTTCAATATTTGCTTTGGGCAGTCCAATGACTGCTGTCATGGATGCAACACCAGGTGGTACTGCGTTTTCCATTAGTGCACCACGTACTGCAACAAGTTGTGTTGTAGAAACTACATCCAGTACACCGGCAGCAGCTAGTGCTGCATATTCTCCCAGAGATAGTCCTGCATAAACATCGCCTGCAATCCCCATGCTTTCAAGCATCTTATAGGTTGCAATGTTTATAGCATACAAACTGGGCTGTGTGATGGAAGTGCGCTCCAAGCCCACACCATCAAAGCATGCTGTTTTTAAGTCTATCCCCGATGCCTGCTCACAAGCATCAAATACTGTTCTAAATACTTCATTGTTATCATAAAACTCCCGACCCATACCCGCTTTTTGCGAACCTTGTCCGGGAAAAAATATCGCGATTTTCATGTCTTTGTACCATCCTGTGCAAGCTTTAGTGCTTGCTTTACCATATCATGGTCAAAGATATTTGATATAATATCTTTAGCAGGCTCTACTTTGTCCATGCGGCAGGCACATTGCCCTGCCATAAATGAACCTTCTTTTAGGTCGCCTTCAACCACTGCAATACGCAGTGATCCTGCACCGATTTCTTCGATTTTTTCTGCACCATTTTCACTATACTCCAGCTTTGCAAGTTCTCGGGTTAGGTTGTTTCTTAGTAAACGTACAGGATGTCCTGTAACTCTACCTGTGACTCTACTATCAACGTCTTTTGCACGTATGACTCTACTTTTGTAATTATCATGCGCTGTACATTCTTCAGCTAGAATAAATCGCGTACCCACTTGTACACCATCTGCACCCAGTGCAAATGCAGCGACTGTAGTCCGTGCATCACAAATTCCACCTGCTGCAACGACAGGAATATCAACAGCATCAACAATCATCGGTACCAATACTAAGGTGCCGAGCTCTCCAATGTGTCCACCTGCCTCGCTGCCTTCTGCAACGACACCATCAGCACCCATCTTTTGCATCATTTGTGCTAAAGCTTTGTTTGCAACAACAGGTAATATCTTTATTCCCGCTTCTTTCCAAGAATCAATATACTTGCGTGGATTACCGGCGCCTGTAAAGACTACAGGTACCTCAAGCTCCACAACCAATTGTGCAATTTCATCCGCAAATGGGCTTAAAAGCATGACATTAACCCCAAAGGGTTTGTCGCATATTTCTTTAAGCGCGATGATTTGCTCTTTGACCCAGCTTGCAGGTGCATTGCCCGCAGCGATAACTCCAAGGCCGCCTGCATTGGATACAGCAGCAGCTAGGCTTGCATCCGATACCCATGCCATGCCACCTTGAATTATGGGATACTGAATCCCAAGTAGTTTATCTATGCGTTGTTTCATCATTAGTCCTTTTCAATGAGCCCAATCAAATCTCCGATTGTTTTGATACCTTCAAGGTCTTCTTGCTCAAATGTACAATCGAGTTCTTGCTCAAGTTCCACAGTCATTTCAACCATGTCCAATGAGTCCATATCCAAGTCTTCTATGAATCTTTTGTCGTCTGTTAGTTCTGATACATTCATGTCGATTTGTTCAGCTAAGATTGCTAATAATTTTTCTTTCATATTTATCACCTTTTTATTCGATATATTATCACCTAAACAAAGTTAGGTAGATTCCATTCTATGGTCATTCCGCCCCAAGTAAGTCCTGCGCCGAATCCAACCAATGCGATCTGATCACCTTTTTTGAGCCATCCTTCTTTCCACGCTTCATCAATGGCAATGGGAAGCGTTGCAGCCGATGTATTGGCATACTTTTGGATATTGATGTAGAAATTGTCCAGTGGAATCTTGGACTTTATGGATGCATACCGTATGATTCTTCCATTGGCTTGATGTGGAATAATCTTCTTTATTTGCGATCCTGACATCTCTTTGAGTTTGTTTATTGTCTCAACGATTGCACCACATGCAAACTCATACACCTCAGCACCCTTCATGGCAAGCTTGTGAATTCGTTTATCGTCATGTTTTGCATCACGCCATGGGTGGGTTGCCTGCTTGTCGTTGATAACGAGTACTTCTTCAACATCAGGCTTTCCGTTGAGGTAGATTGAGCCAATGCCCTTTTGCTCGCCGCGCTTTAGTACTACTGCGCCGGAGCCGTCTCCAAAGAGTACGCAGGTCTTTCTATCTTCCCAATCAAGATACTTTGAGATGTAGTCTGCGCCAATAACCAGTGCTGTTTCGATATCTAGTGACTCCATCAATGACTTGGCTGTTGCCAGTGCATAGATAAACCCGGTACAGCCTGCGGATAGATCCATGGGGATCGCACGCTCAATGCCCAGTTCTTTTTGAACATTGCTTGCAAGCGCCGGAGTCGATGTATCGCTTGTAAATGTCGCTGCAATTACCAATCCGATATCTTGTTTGTCAATTTGTGCGATGTCGATAGCATCTTTTGATGATTGTGTCGCAAGCTCTGTAAGTGTTTCATCTGTGATAAGTCGTCTTTGCTTAATTCCCGTTCTTTTTATAATCCACTCATTGGATGTGTCGACTATTTCCTCGAGATGCTTGTTTGTTGCAACAAACTTTGGCATTTTATGCCCGCATCCGATGATACTAATTCCCATTTTGTTAAACCCCCGCGTTGGCAAGATGCTTTTCTTGCCTTCTTATTACAAGCTCATCTGTATCGAGCTTTATTAACTCATATATTTTTTCTACAATCTCTTTTTTTAATACAGATACCAAATCACTCATAGTATCTTTTGTAAATTCTTTAGGTTCTTTGATGATGGAATCAATCAAACCGAAACCCATCAAATCATCCGATGTAAGCTTCAAGTGCCTTGCTACTTCCTCTGCTTTGGATGCATCCTTATATAGTATAGTTGCACATCCTTCAGGTGTGATGACAGAGAAAATGCTGTTTTCAAGCATAATCAGATGGTCGCCCAATGACAATGCTAATGCACCTCCGCTTCCGCCTTCTCCGATGATGATGCTGATTACCGGTGTCTTGAGGCTTGATAGCTGAAATAGATTGTCTGCTATTGCTGTTCCTTGTCCACGTTCTTCTGCTCCAATCCCTGGATATGCGCCATTGGTATCAATAATGCATATTACAGGACGATGGAACTTTTCAGCTTGCTTCATTAAGCGCATGGACTTTCTATAGCCTTCTGGGTGTGCCATACCGAAGTTGACACTCACACGCTCTTCTAGTGAACTTCCCTTATGCTGTGCGATGACTGTCACAGGGATGCCATCTAATGTTGCAAGTCCACCTATGAGCGCTCTATCATCACCATAGAGCCTGTCGCCGTGAAGTTCTATAAATTCATCAAACATAGCATCAATATAGTGGCGTCCAACGGGTCTATTGTTGGCACGTGCCTTCATTACTATATCCCATGCATCTTTTTTTATAATTTCTTGTTTCATAATGCACCTCCATCAAAAGGCGTGTGCAATTTGAGCAGATGTGAAAGTGTGTATTTCATATTTCTTCTCAATATGATGTTGTCAATCATACCATGCTCAATCAAATGTTCCGAGCGTTGGAATCCATCAGGAAGTTCTTGCTTTACAGTTTGCTCAATCACCCTTGGGCCTGCAAATCCGATCAGTGCGCCTGGTTCTGCTAGGATAATATCCCCTTGCATCGCAAAGCTTGCAGTAACACCACCCGTTGTCGGATGCGTAAGTACACTAATGTATAAGAGCCCTTTTTCACTATGTCTATTGAGTGCTATGGAGCACCTTGACATCTGCATTAAAGACAATACGCCTTCTTGCATGCGCGCACCACCTGATGCACAGAAGATGATTAATGGTAGTTTGTTTTTAGTTGCATGTTCTGTAAGACTTACAATCTTCTGTCCCACAACTGTTCCCATAGAGCCCATCATGAACTGTGCGTCCATAATAGCGATTGCCACTTTTCTGCCATCAATAGCGCCGATACCGGTAACAACTGCTTCTTTGAGCCCGGAGCTCTTCTTGTACTTATTAAGCTTTTTTGTATAATCCGGAAAGTGTAGCTTGTCAACTGACGACATGCTTTTATTTGTTTCTTTAAAGCTGCCATTATCTAATATTTGTTCCATACGGTCATGTGCCTTCATACGAAAGTCATTTCCGCAAAACGGACAGATACTGGAATTGGTACGTGCAAGTTCTTCAAGTACGTTTCTTCCGCAAGATGAGCACTCAATAATGGGTGCGATATTTTCTAATCTTCTATAATTTATGCCATTGCTTTTATCTTGAAATATATGTTTCATTGATTTGCCTCCAAATAGTGTGGCAAAAACTTCTGTTCAATCCACTTTGTATGAAACTTGCCTTCTAAGTAATCGGGGTGCTCAAGGACTGCAAGGTGAAAGTCTGTATTATGTTTTACGCCATCGATTCTAAGCTCGGATAATGCTTGATGCATCACTTCAATGCAAGTACTGCGGTCTTCTGCATGCGCGATAATCTTCATCATCATCGAATCATAAAAAGGATATACAGTATCGCCTGCCATGTATGCACTATCTACGCGTACTCCCATGCCGCCGGGCAATGATATACAACCAACCTTCCCTGGTGATGGTGCAAATCCATTGAGTGGATCTTCTGCATTGATGCGACACTCTATAGCATGCCCTTTTGGCTTTAGATCGTTTTGGTTAATCACTATCTTATGGTTCATTGCTACCATTATTTGCGCTTGAATCAAGTCAACCCCTGTGATCTGCTCTGTGATTGGGTGCTCTACTTGAATACGTGTATTCATCTCCATGAAGTAGTAGTTGCCCTTTTTGTCCACCAAAAACTCTACTGTACCTGCATTTTTATATCCTGTTGCACGTACGATGTCCAATGCTGTGTTTTGCATGGCTCTACGTGTTTTTTGCAGGATAAGAGATGCGGGGGCTTCTTCAACTAACTTTTGGTTACGCCTTTGCAAAGAACACTCACGTGTTGAAAAGTGGGATGCATTGCCAAAGTTGTCTGCAAGTACCTGTACTTCTACGTGGCGCACGTTGGTTAGTAGCTTTTCTATAAATATGCGTCCATCTCCGAATGCACTTTGTGCTTCGTTTTGAACGAGGCTGAACTGCTCATCAAATTCTTCTTGTGTTCGAACGACTCTGATTCCCATGCCACCGCCACCTGCTGCTGCCTTCAGGAGCACAGGATATCCGATATTCTTAGCTTCAACTTTTGCTTTGCGCAATGATGAAATGGCTTCATCAGTCCCCGGAACCATCGGAACGCCTAACCCTTTCAAGCTAGTCTTTACAAGTAGCTTGTCTCCCATAGCTTCCATGACGTCTGCAGTGGGACCGATATGCGTAAGTCCTTCATTGTCACACCATCTTCTGAATGTTGCACTCTCGGCTAAAAAGCCCACACCCGGATGTACATACTGCGCATCATATGCGCGCGCAACAGCCAAAAGTGCAGGGATATTTAAATACGAACTATCAAGATTTCTTTTACCGATACACACTGTGTTATCTGCAAGACGTGCATGCAAAGAGTCACTGTCCGCTTCCGAGCAAACAGCTACTGTCTTGATACCCATCTTGTGACAAGCACGAATTATGCGTACTGCGATTTCGCCTCTATTGGCGACTAAAACTGTATCCATCTTTATTCCGTCAAATAGCGCACAAGAACTTGCCCTGCATCGACTATATCTTCGTTTTCAACTTCGATTGCACAAATGACGCCGTCTTCCGGCATGTCTACAGTATTCATCATTTTCATAGCTTCCAAGATGCATATCGCATCACCCTTTTTCACCTTATCTCCTACTTTTGTATACGGTGGTTTCTCAGGACCTGAAGCTTCGTAGAATGTGCCATGAATCGGTGCTCGTACAGCTGTACCGACTTCTTCTTCCAGCATTTCTTCATCATGAGCAATTGGAGCTGTGGTTGCAGCAACGGGTTTTGCGCCTTGTGCTTGGACCACTTCAGTTGTACCGTGCTTTATTTTGATTATCAAATCATCATTTTTAACGGTTAACTCTGTAACATTAATCGTTGCCAATGATTTGACCAAACTATATAATTCATCTTTTGTTAATTTCATAATTGTCCTACCTATACGTAATCATTTGAAAATCAATACATATAATGTATATAGCATCTCATTTCATGTCATAATGTTATGATTTTATAATGCTATAATTGCACAATAAAAAACACATTAGCATTATCTCGGAATAGAATTCACTCCCCCCTTTGCTAATTAATTGTATTTAGTAGAAAGTAGTTTGAGAAGAATAATTTGTATGAATAGAATAATATCTTTTGTGCTAATAATTGCACGATTTCTCATGTTCTACTATCTAAAAAACTTAGGTTATTTGGGCACCGGTATATCGTATTTATCCTGAAAATATCGATTCACCTTGCCTAGTGCTGACTCTAGCACGACTAACTCGTCTTTGTCAAGAGCGCTCATGACTTCATTAATCATATCGTCATGAAATTTTGCATGAATGGTTTCTGCTTTTTCGGCCCTTTCAGTAAGCCAGACTTCCACCATGCGTCGATCTGTTGTCTTCCTATCGCGGATGACATATCCCTTTCGAACTAGGTGGTCAATTGCAACTGTCAGTGTCCCTTTTGTGACACGTACTTTCTTTGCCAGTACGCTCATATTGGTGCGTCCCAAGCGTACCATTTGCTCAATGATATGAAAGTCTCGCATGGAAAGGTCAGAAAACTGCCCTTTCTTTAAAACATTCTCTTCAATTGCCAGAATGTCATTGAACAAATCAACTAATAAATAATTTAGTGTTCCATATGCGTTTTTGTTTTTTTCACTCATTTTGGACCTCAAATTATTCGATAATCGATTCATGTAATGTATCATATTATATGGCGAATGTCAATTTGCCAAAGTGCTGTTTGCATCGTGTTCACATTTGCAATTTTGGTATGAAAAGTTGGTTTTTCGCTGCGTGTTTATTATCTTTTTTGCAATCCATTGTTCTTCCGTATATCAATTTCTTGTAGATTATACAATCTTCCAAAGAATCAAGAATGGGATAATAGCAGCCAGCAAACTAAAGAGTGTTCCAAGTAGATAGTATCCTGTATTACCATACGAGACTTATCGCGCGATTCGCACGGGTGGGTTTCGTGTTGCCATACGGGCTCCACTAACGTGATGTTCACCTGTCGGTGGGAGAACTTTCTTCATTCCATTTGCCTTGATGCAATTCGATATGAGATTTGCTTCGGTGCACAGCTCAGTGAGCTCTCAAAGTACTTTGTACTTCTGCCACTCACTGTATGCTACAAACTTTTGTTGTTAGCAGACTCTAGTAAGTTTTGTAATCAAAACTTTTAGATCAATTCCCAAGGATCAAATTCGATGCTCGAATTTCCTCCATGGACAATTGGGGACGTTTAGATTTGAATATTTCACCTGTTGGCGGAAAGGTTAATTACTCATGCCCTCATTTATCCATCTAATGAATTCTGTAAAAGTAATTGATGAGTGATAGTACGTGCCATATTCTTCTTTATACTCCCTCTTGAACCATTTTTTTGCTTCTTCTCCACTATTTTTTATTTCTATATCAATAAAACAATCATAGCTAAAGCTTGAAAAAACCATTGCCCCTATAATACCTTTATTGCCTAAAGAAGATAAGTTTGAAGCTTTTGATACCGCATCACCAATCCAAACTTTATTGTTAATTCCAGCATCTTTACGACCTGCTTTTACCACCATTTCCATTGCAGTTGATACACCAATTCCAACAAATATTTCAGGAAAACTTTTTTCTTTTAATAGTTTATTAAGCATTTCCATATACGTATTTATCATTACACATTTTTCAAAAATTTCATGCTCATCATTTAAATAAGGAGTAGTATAGACAGAATATACGCAATCTCCTCTTATTCCAATTTCTCGTAAATTATCATCACCTTTTAAGATTTCTACAACTTCGGATGTGAAACTTCTAATTATCTTTGACACCTTTTTCTCATCTTCATCTGTAAATAAAATTGAAGAATCTCTAATATCAACAAATATAGCAGATACCCAGCTTTTGTATGAATTATCGAATGTGAATTTTTCATCAGTAGGAAGTCTATTTTCCCCAATTACATCTAAGTCGTTATTTAGGATTTCCTTTACTCTTTTCTTGCCTGCCTTATAATCATATGATGCCAAACCATTTCCTCCTAATAAGCTAAATAACCAATCAAATACATAATCAAAAATACAATAGTACTACACCCAGCAAATAGTATACCGAACTTGAAATTCTTGAACTTATTAGTACAAATTTTAGAATTAATATATATTTGTGATGTTATATCTTTCAAATAATCTTCTTTGCTTAAATTCTCTAATTTGCTTTTATATTCTTTATACGATTTATTTTTAGCAATACTACCAAAGAAAATATTTGATTCTCTTGCAATTGTTATATTTGGAAAAAGAACTCTAACTAATTTATACATTCCAACAACAAATGAAATAATTGCCAATGCACAAATAATCAAGAAAATACAGTCAAGAAATTTACCACTATCAGATGATGCTTCGACTATTCCTTTAATATTATCAATACTATCACCTGTAATAATAATTGTAAGAAATGCTCCGAAAATACCTAAAGCAATTGAAGCTTTAGTATCTGCATTATATACAAAGCCAATTATTCTATCCAATATGTCGAGTGCTTCTGATTTTTTTATTTTATTTTTACTCATGCCTATCCTCCTATTTTCTTATTTGTTAACTAGTTCTAAACATTTTTTAAGCTCAATACTATGTTTTTCGGTTATTTTAGTTTGCAAACGTCTTTCAATTTTTTCTCTCAATGTAGTCCTATAGATAACTTTTTCTAATACTTTACTAACATCACTTTCATAAATGTTGGAACGATGTTCAGCTTCTATGCATAAAAAGTCATATGCTTTTTCATGCATTTCTAAATGGAAATATATTCTAACTAAATCATCACAAGCATTTATTTTTACTTCACTTGCACTCATTCCAATTTCTTTACCTACCTCAAATAAGCGATCAATCTGTTCATTCCAAATTTTTTCTTTCATTGCTATTATGAATTCTTTATTACAAAAAGCTTTGAGGAATATTTTTTTTATTAAATCATATTCATCTTTATAATTTTGCTTTTCTTTTTTATCAACCTCAATCTGTTTAGTCCTCAACCTTGCTTCCTTCTTGCTATTAGCAGTTTCATCTAATCTTATTTTTTCTTCTCTTTTTACCAATTCGCAGAGCTTAGTAATAAGTTCTTCAGTTTTCTTTCCTAAATCATTGATTAATACTTCAGAGTCCTTTGTCATATTTTCAAAAATATCCTGAACAAAAGTATTTTCGATATCGTCTTGAATTGTCGCTTTTATTGTAGTAGTTTCTATTTCACCATTTAATTCAAGATAATAATCTCTAGCTAAATATCCATCATAAGCTTTTGTTCCTTTTGCTTTAGTTGTCTTTGTCCAGTTGTCATCTATATATACTTTCATCAAACGTTTGGTTATCAATAAATATCTCTCCACCATTAGCTAAAGCGCAATACCTACTTGCATTATTTGTTGTTTTCCCTACCCAAACAATACCTGTTTCATTTTCGCTTGAAGCATCTCCTTCTTTGCCTTTCATACCAGTCTTTGTAATTAATATATTTCCTGTACAAACACCTACACTACATGTAATGCTTATTCCTCTTAAGTGTTTTTCCAAAAGAGGATTTAAACATTTATCAACTAACGTAATAATATATCTTGCTGCCTTAATTGCCATGCTTGATGACATTGTTTTTATATCAGTTTCTTCATCTGTAATATCCTGAAATACTCCCATAATTCCATCACCAGCAAATTGTCTACTATACCCTCCAGAATATCTAATAGCTTGAATAACAATCCTAGTGAATGCTCTATAAATCTTAACCATCGTTTTATTTCCTTCATCTTCCGTTAATTCAGATGACTTACGCATATCCACAAATAAAATTGATAGTTTCCCTCTGAAAACTTGATTGTTGTCAGATAAATCATCAGATGTTGGAATGGTATCTTGAATTGTAATTTTTTCTACAGGTTCACTCAATATGTTTTCAATTGCATTTTTAGCTATATCATATTCAGTTTTTGTAATTGTATCACTCATAAAAAAATCCTTATTGTTGAAACTAGCCTTTTACTATTATACCACTCCGTCCCACAATTTTACAATCACCCCACAAAAAAGAAACCCATTTCTAGGTTTCGACACATTTCAAAGAGTACTATATCGCCTCTTCAAGAGTACTTATATTGCAACTATAATTTTAGCGTTTCTGTATTTAAAAAGCATTACCATTTTATAGACTTGCAAAACAAAAACCCTGCAATGCAGGGTTTTTAATTCAATATCAATTTTATAAAAATTTATTTTAGATTGGCGGCAATTTGGTTAAGTTCCTTGACCTGTTGGTTGCATTTGCCTAGTTCCTCTTCTAATCCATGAATTTGTTTTCTAAGCTTGAGCTTCTCATTCTCAAACTCCTCTAGTGCAGGAATATCCATGCCGGCAAGCTTTGCATCAATCGTTTCAAGCTCTTTGTTGTATTCGTCCCATACTTGTCTGAGGTTCTCATCAAAATACTTGTTTTTGATGTACTTCTCAATTGAGTTGATGACAACCAACAAATGGCTCTTTTTTCTTACGAGTTCAATAATCTGATTCATAGCAAGCCTCCAAGTATTCTTTTATGTAATTGATATTATACAATATTGTTTTTTCAAATACAATGACATTTTTTTAACAATCTTTTTTATTCCTATATTATGGTTTTTTCTACACCTATCCTCACATCAATGATATAATAAAATCAAAACGGAGTGATTTGATATGAATGAAGACATCATCAAAACATTTGAAACATTTCAAGAGATGTACACTCTTAGGGATAAAGACAACATTGATGTATTTATGATGTTATTCAGTGATGACGATGATGTTCAAATGCTGGGCGTTGGTGCAACAGTTCCGGATAAGTATGAATGGTATCGTGGCAAAGATGAAATCAAGGACATTGTATTATCTGACTGGACATATTGGGGTGCAGTGCATTTTGATATGAGTAACATCCACATCACTGAAAAGAACGATGTCGCATGGTTTAAACTCAGCGCAACCTTGGAGCAACTTCCACCCCATGATGCTGCATGGGAATTTTATGCCAATCAAATGAAAGAGCTATTAGACAAGGAAAATGTTATAGCACATGATCGAATATTTGAAGCTTCTCACTTTGGTGTTAGAAGACTCCGTGAAAGAAACTTAGGCATTGGTTATCAATACAATATGGTGTTGACCGGTGTACTGGTAAAAGAAGGTGTCTGGAAGTTTCACACATTGCACTGGTCGATGCCAGTGGAGTGATTTATCATTATCAAGAATATCAAAAGAAGCAATCAGTTGACTGCTTCTTTGTAAATTGCAGGAACTTTACTCTTGCCAAACAATTTTTAATTTGCCTTCTGGAATTATTTCATACAACGCACGTGCATTAGTCTTGTGTCCAACACCAAATAGTTCACCATAGCGTGACCAGAATTTGTTATCTGATGAAAAGATATAGATATAATCATAGTCTTTAACTAAAATCTCTCTCCACTCATCACTTTCAATATTAATGGTAGATCTATCAACATCATTATACTCACTACCAAGCGACCAATCTTGCCAGTTTAAATATCGAGGTGCAATTTCATATCTTATCCAGGCATTGGTACTCCAACCACTCAAATAGAAATCATCATAGTTTTGGTTAATGTAATATATTCTGTCGTCTTTGTTTGTATGTGTTTTAATAATTTCAGCATCGGCTACAACTGACAAATGTGTGTTTGCTTCACCACGGACATTAAGGTGGTATGCACTCCCTAAAAGAGGGGCATCGCGGCTCACCAATGCTAGAAGTAGCATAGCACAGATGATTTGATATTTTTTATTAATCCACATATCATTTGATAGGCTTATATACCCCGTCAACAACACTACAGAAAAAACAATTATTGTACCTATATAGCGATGATTTGCTGCAAATCCGGAAGCTTCTATTTCTGGAAATACAGCAAGATAGGCTAATATAAGCATTAAAGAATAACTAAATATGCATATTATGATATATGCTGATTGCAAAGAAACTTTTAGAACATACTCTTTTTTGATACACAATACACATATGCTTACTATATAGGCAGCTAACATTCCTAATAACCATCTTATTTGACGTCCGAAATAGCCTTTTGTTAAAAACTTCTCCCAATATGTTATGAAAAGAACCTGGTCTCTATTAGATAGTGCAGAAAAAATATTAGAGTACAGCTTAAATACTGTCAATACTATAAAAATACCAGTTAAAATTAAAGATACTAATAATACAACTTTGGTAATCTTTGTTTTGTTTTTTTTATATATTTTATTATATATAAGTATAGTAGCTATAATTGATACAAGTGTTATTATATAAAGAAGAATTATAGAACCAGAAGTTAATTTTGCAATCATATCTTGATAATTCAATGGTATATAAGCCTCTATATCCACAATTGAATATATGTCTTTTATGGTAAGTCTTTTTAAGATTTCAGAAACTACCAAGCTTATTGCTAATAATGAAAATCCAAAAATATCATATCGACTCAATTTATTGTTTTTATCTGAGAACCTAACAATAAAAGTAAGACCGAATATGAACAAAGCCATTTCTAATCCAGAAGCAGCTTTAATATTGCCTAGTACTATTACCCCTAGAGCAACTATTATATAGGATTTCTTATCTTTGAAGTCGATTGCTATCAGCGCAGCTATTGCTCCAGCGAAAATTCCCAAAGGTAAATCCATATGAAGAATTGGTTTCGTGTTTATAGTACCACAAATTATATATACTAGCACTGCATAAATTAAAGCTTTATACCATTTATCCCACTTGATTTTTGAAATCGGTAAACATATCGCGGCCCACATAACAATCCATCTACCTACAAAAAGGTAGCTTTCATCAAAGCCAGCAATCTTCACAATAAAGTAGTTAAAAATTGGAATGCTCAAAGTTTGTATTCCATTATAGATATTATTAGTTATATACATGCACTTTGTTGCATATCCCCAATGAACTGCAGCATCAGTTACCATAATCATTTTCCCACGCATAACAAATGCATATAAAACAGATGCAAGCATAAATACAATTACCCCAGGAGTTATATAATCTAAGATATTGAATTCAGCTCTTGTCTTTTTATTAAATATTATTTTCCCAACGGCCAAAATGAATCCGACTGCCATCAAGCATAGTATAAGATAATACCCTATTAGCAAATATCCAACTATACCGCTAATCATAAGAATAATTACGATTGAACAAACTACTATAAAGAGTGATTTCTCAATTTCTATCTTAAATAATAGCGTAATTGTTGCCGCGGATACTAAAAGAAGAGCCAGTACTAGGAAAATCATTATTGTTAAACCTCATATCATTAATTTAAATAGTGTAGTAAACAAGTAATTCACTATGACAATTCTATCATCTGTATATTTTAATTACAATATTTAATTTGTTAGTATAATAAATCCATAAGAGGAAGTAGTTATATTCGTTATATTAATAACTTTAGCATGCAAATGAAAAAACTACTTTTTTTATGTGATAGTATTTAATCTATTGTATTTTTTGCTTTGTGAATGACGTATTATTACATAAAATTTATTTCTCTACAGTGGCATGCCCCCTCAAAACACAT
>JAGLOK010000082.1 GCA_023139005.1 Clostridiales bacterium
TGTGGAAACTGCTACGAAATTGGTGTATTCACTAGTGGATGGAAAATACTTTAGATTGACAAGTTACAGTGAGCCAGCAGAATACAATGAAAACCTTCCTGCATCATTGGAGAGCAGAATTCGTGCAATTTTTCCATTTGAATTCATGAAAAAGATAATGATAGCATTAGATGATACGGATGTAGTACGTCGAGACATTCATAGGCAAGCTTTGGATTACTTAAGAATATCAGGACAAGGCGAATTGGAAATTGATGATTAGTTAATAATTACGCGACATTGCATAACAAGTGGCATCAGTTTTCCAATAATTAAATATGCTGCAAGAAGTAGAACTGCAGCCGTCAAGTACACCACGATTTCATTACGATAACCATGTAGAATTTCTTTCATTTTGATTTTCTCCCTTATTGTCATGGTTTTATTATATAGGGGAGAGTGTACCAAAATGAGTACAACTAAGAAGAGATTGTTTAAATAAAGGACATTGGATATAATATGCGTATGAAAGAAAAAATAGTTCAAGTATTTAATAAGTACAAGCAGTTTATATTATTTTGCATCGTAGGTGCATCTAATACGTTGATAACTCTTGGGGTATACACACTTTTACTACAATTCAATGTACCGTATATTATTGCATCTCCCATAGGATATATTTGCGGAGTTTTCAATGGTTACTTATGGTCATCAAAAGTGGTATTTAAGCAGAAGAAGACAATGGACAATGCAACAAAATTTATTATTGTGAACCTCTTTGTTTTAGGTGTAAACACTTTATTGATGTGGATATGGGTAGATAATCTAGAAATTCATGAAATATGGGCACAGGGACTAACCATTTGCTTTACTATGCCATTGAACTTTATTTTGAATAAGATTTGGACTTATCGCAGCAAATCCTCATAAATTGAAACAGCATAGTTGTCGGTCATACCGGCAATGTAGTCGACAAGAATCTGATTTTTGGTGCCATTGGTCTTATCATAAAATGTAGCCATATTGTGATAATAGTTATAAAATGCCTCATTCAACTCTTTATCAATATCGCCATTTATGATGCTTTCATAGTGGGCATCCAGATAATCAAATAACGAATTCAACTTGAAAAGACAATCTGTTTCATAAAATAACTTTGATGGACTTCCATAAATCATCTCATAATTAAATGAGCGTATTTTTTTGATTAACTGAAACCTTTCATCGCTAAAGCCAACATTGCCAGTCTTTTGTGTGTTTTCTAATATATCAACAACAAGCGTATTGATGATTTCTCCATTGGATTCGCCAAGATGATCTGAGATTTCACTAGGAACATCATTGCGATTGATTACACCAAGGGTTAGTGCATCTTCAATATCGCGACCGAGATATGCAATTTTGTCAGAAAATCGAACAATACATCCCTCCCAAGTGGAAGGTATTTTGTTGTGATGTGTTTTATTTTCCAAATCTTCATAAACAAAAGTGGGCTCTAGATACTGCTCAAACTTTTCACCATTGTGGCACAGAATGGCATCACGTACTCCATAGGTTAAATTCAATCCTTGACCACTTCGTGCAATATGGTCTACTACCCGAAGAGAATGTGCTTCATGGCAGAAGCCACCTTCTACTTTTTTATTGAGTACTCGTTCTCCGCTGTGACCAAAGGGTGCATGACCCAAGTCGTGGCCGAGACCTGCTGCATATGCAAGCTCGATAGATAAACTCCATCCTTTTGAGTTTAAACCTTTACAAATGCTTGCAGCAATGGTCGCAACATGCAATACATGCTCTATTCGTGTACATATATGATCATTTTCAGGCGCAAAGAATACTTGTGTTTTGTGTTTTAATCTGCGAAAAGGTGTCGAATGAATAATGGCAGTTTGATCTCTAAAATAGGGACCGCGCGTATCCATAGTGCGTTCTCTATTTCTTTGGGTTAATATCTCATATGATAAAAGGTTTTTCATACATTGATAATATCTGTTTTGAAGAAATTAGTCAACTAATCCAGAATTAAGTGATTGGATGTATTCAAGCTTCAATCTATTGATTGTGCCATCATTAACCATCTGCGAGAGAACACCGTTTAACTGGGAAAAGAAAGTGTTGCTTTGTGAAGATACTACAAAGTTTACTGGCATTTGTGAAAGATAATCAACATCATAATTTGATAAATCATTATAAGTAAGTGCATCATATTCAGACATTATAGCGCTATCGATAATCATGATATCCAGATCATTAAGTAACAGCTTTGCATCACTATAGTATATATACTCATATGGCATATCAAAGCTGAGCTTATTCTTTTGATCAATACAGGCACTCGAATCGATTATCCCAATCTTAGTACGTGCTTTATCTTTTGATTTAACCAGAACAATGCTATCATAAAATAAATCAACAGATTGCATATCCTCAGAAGAAGAGGCACAGAGCATTACATCGATTGTTTTATTGGTAAGGTGTGTTTGCCAGGTACTATTTGTAACTGGTGATATTGGCGCTTGAAGTTCCATTCTATTTGCTGCTGTCTTGATGATATCAATAGCAAGACCATAACCACCAAATGTATGATAATTGTCAGGATCATATCCGACAATGAAGTATCCTGATTTATCAATGGTAGCATATGAATTATCAGTTGCTGTAGTACAGCCTATTAGAAGTATACAAATAAGGATTACAGATAGTGCTTTGTATATCTTATTCTTCACTTTTTACTACTTTTGCAAAGTGATACTCAACAGGAGTGTCATTTGGACGTATATACAAATCTCCACCGATTATCTCCCAAGCACCATGCATATCTAGCATTGTTTCGGAATCTGAAGTTTGTACAAAATGAAAATCATTTCTAGACTTTGTATATTCCCCAAACTTTTTATTGACAAAAAACACAGTACCATCTTTATTTATTGTGAATACCATGATATTTTGAAACATGGGTGTATCACTCATTCCGCTTTCTAAATTCGTAGTTTCCTGTAGTTGCCAGGATCCATAAAGAACCTGGTTTGTACAGCCTGAAAATACGATTATTCCCAATAGAATCATTATAATAACGAGGAATGTAGTTGTCTTTCTCATAATCTACTCCTTAAGCAAATTGATATCATATCTTTAATATAATATCATTAAACATCTTATGAGGCAACGAGGCATATCTTTTATTCACATCAAATTCATAAGAATATGCAAATTGTATTTTAAAATGCAAAACAAAAAAGCTCCAATTAAGAAGCTTTTGAAATCAATTGTTTATTTTTTTGCAAATACGGCTGTGATGTTATACTCACTATCAAATACTGGAATAGTTATATCACTTTTGGTTGCAAGCCTTTCGGGAACATCGCCCAACCAATTTACAAATATCCAGCCTTCGTGTGGGCGTGCAGAGAGCTTTATCCGCGTTCCGGCGGGATAGACTTTTTCAAATGGAGATACTTCTACAGAGCCATTGCCTTCGGTAATTAAATTGAGCGTAGCACCTTCTTCGACTGTCTCTGCACCAAATGCTATTTGCTCCGGCTCAATGATAATTCCATCTAGATTTAGCTCTACTGGTTCGGGACGGTTAATAAGAAGTATTCCAATAGCTACTGCTCCCATTAAGAACAACGCTGATGAAATTATTATTACTCGTTTCATGTTCTTCACCTCAAATACACTATAGTACAATTATATTCCTATAAAATATGACTGTCAAACCTATTCAATTATATACATATATCATTTCTTGTATGTTTTCTTGCCTCGTTTTTCCATGTACCAGTTTGTAATAGGAAACAATAAGCGTATATACCATTTGCTTGAAATAATATTCAATTGGTTTATAATATCAATGGATTGTGGGCAATGCTTTTCGCACTTTCCACACTGGATACATTCCCGTGCTTTATTGAGTGTTTTCCCTGAAATTCCGATTTGCATAAGAGTTCCAAGAAAACCACCTGATGAGATATGGTTGTAGACTTCAAAGCAACGAGGAATATCAATTTCTTTTGGACAATCAATACAATATCCACAACCAGTACAAGGCACTTTGAAGCTCTTGACAAAGACATCAATGATTTCATCGATAACCACTTGCTCTTCTTCTTTGATTTTTCCATCAATATCAGATGCAATTTCTAAATTATTTTCAATATGATCCTCATGACTCATCCCTGAGAGCACCACTGTAGCTTCTTTATGGTTCATTACCCAAGATAAGAATAATTCAACTGGCGTCTTTTTTATCCCAGCTTTATCTATTAGATCAAGTACTTTCTGAGGAATATTGTTTGCTAACGCGCCACCGCGTAAGGGTTCCATAATAATGACAGGAATACCTTTCTTATTAGCATGAAGTAGACCATCTCTTCCTGCTTGATTGTTGATGTCTAAGATATTGTACTGTATCTGACAAAAATCCCAGTCATAGTCGTCAACGATTTTGATGAAGTCGCTCTTTTCTCCGTGAAATGAAAACCCAACATTTTTTGCCTTGCCACTATCTTTGATAGACTTTAGATATTCTTTTAGCCCCATATCACATAGGTTTTTATAATTTCCATAGCTTGTGAACATATGCATTAAGTAATAATCAATATAATCAGTATTTAACTTTACTAGTTGCTTATTGATGTATTTATCAAAATCGTTCCTGTTTCTACATAACCAAATTGGAAGCTTTGTTGCCAGAAATATTTGATTTCTTAAACCGGTTTTCTTAAAAAAACGACCTAAGAAAGCTTCTGATTGTCCCGCATGATAGGGCCATGCAGTATCCAGGTAATTAACACCGCCATCGATTGCTTGCTTAAGCATTTGGGTAGAACGAACTTCATCGATTTTTCCATCTTTTTGAGGAAAACGCATACAGCCAAAGCCAAGGATAGAAAGTTGATCTTTGTTTCTTGTATTTTCTCTATAAATCATATTAGTTGATACTCTTTTCCTAATTCTATAAACGCGTCTTTGGATCGGTTGATCTTATTGAGTGAAACACAATAGCATATTCTAAAATATCCACTTCTTCCAAAGCCACTGCCGGGAGCAAACAAGAGATTGTGTGTTGCTGCTTTTGCAACGAACTCTTTATCGTCTTTGATGGGACATTCTACGAAAAAGTAGAATGCACCTTGTGGTTTTTGTGTTTTAAAGCCTGCTTGAATAAGAATATCATATAGGGCATCACGACGCTTTTTATATCCTTTTATATCGACTGTAGTATCCAGTGCGCCCAGAAGCGCTTTTTGATATATCGCAGGGGCATTGACAAAGCCTAATATTCGATTTGTGAGTATTAGAGCGTTAATGACATCTCTTACATCGGTAATATCGGGATTTACTGCAATATATCCTAGGCGTGCACCGGGTAGTGACAATGATTTAGAATATGAATTGATGATAATAGTATTATCATATATATTTAGCAAGTTGGGTACTTCTACATCATATACGATTTCTTGATAAGGCTCATCAGATAGGATACAGATATCTGTTTGCAATGCGTTTTGACGTTCATATAGTGCATTTGCTAGTTCTTCAAGTGCTTCTTTTGAATAAACAATGCCAGTGGGATTATTGGGAGAATTGATAATGATGGCTTTTGTCTTCTCAGTAATTGCACCATAGATTTTCTCAATATCCAATGAGAAGTCATCTTCTGTTTCAACAACTACAGGAATACCACCATGATTGGTGATATAGAAGTTGTATTCAACAAAATATGGAGCAAGGACAATCACTTCATCATCTGGGTCTAAAAGGGACTTTAAACAAACGTTTAATCCGCCTGCTGCACCAACTGTCATAATTAAATTGTTGGCAGACAGAGTCTTTCCACGGGAAGATATTTTTTCTGCGATCATCTGACGTACGTCTAAGAAACCTGCGTTGGGCATATATCGGTGAACACCTTTTTGTCCTGCATATTGTATAATGCCATCAATTATACTCTGTGGTGGTGGCATATCGGGATTCCCTAATGAGAAATCGAATACGTTTTCCGGACCGAACATTTTAGACAATCGGTTGCCTTCTTCAAACATCTTGCGTATTACAGAAGAGTTCTTCAGCGATTCTTTGATCTTTGAGGATATCATTTATATCTCCTAGAGTTTTGTTATATCTATTATACAATATTTTTTTGCATGTTACATCTACGAATGTATGTATAAATATTAGCTATTACAGGAAAACAGATATTTATTGATTATTGTAAAAGTCCATTTGTGTTTGTGCGCCTGCTTCGAGGTACTCTTTTATGAAGCGGTCCCAGTACTTATCGGACAATGCTCTTTTGCCGGAAATAAAATTATCTATCCACGTATCCTTTACTGCATTAAATGCTGATAATTTATTTGTCGGTGTATATCCATTGTCCGCAAATGGATTGGTGTAGATATTTGAGTATTTTAAAAGCGAATAATACCAGTCTATTGCACTTTGGGGAAAGTCATTGAGTGTTACCACTTCAATTTGTGTAATGATGTTTCTGATTTCGTGATATTCTTGCATTCCCTCTGTTGTACCATCTTTGTTATACTTCCATCCTTCAGAGTCAAATACTTGATAATTTGGCACCTTTGTGTTGCTATCTAAAACATAGTGTTCTCCTTGTATCCCATAAGAGATGATATCCATTCCTTGTTCAGTAAAGAGGAATTCACACATATCCAAAATTCTGTTCGGTTCTTCAAAATACACAGAAATCATAGCAGCTGTTGATAAAGTATCTCCGGTTGTGCGACAAGGACCCAAATTTCCTGTCAATGATACAGGAAGGGGTACAAGGAAACCATAGGGATTTGTCTCTTTTAACTTTGCATTTAGTGTAGGATAATTGCTGATATCTGTTGCTATCGCTCCTGCTTTTCCGGATGTTATTTTTTCCTGCGACACAGCGCCATCGTGCAACAGATAGTCGTTGTCGAATGCTTTGGTTTGATACATTTCATTAAGCCAAGTAAGAGCATTACGCATGTCATCAAGTAAAAACCAATCTACATACTGACCATCTATATCCTTAAAAATATAGCTGCCTGTAAATCCTGCAAAAATAGGATCAAGATATCTTTGGTTTCCGGTAGAAAACCCATCGGTTCCAAGCCCATCAAAATCATTTTCTACAAAGGCTTCCATCAGTAAACGAAACTTATCCAATGTATCGACTGTGTTGATATTTATGCCGGCTTTTTCGGCCCAGTCACCGCGTACCAGATATACTAAATCATCCGGTCCTTTTAGATTTGGCAAGCAGTAGAGTTCATCGTCATCTGTTTTGTATTTGTTGATCTCTTTTGCATTTAGTATGTATTGTGTTAGTTTTGGATAGACATCTTCTTTATCGTCCAAATATGTTCCAATATCAATTACTGCACCTGCTTGGAGAAGCTTTTCATATGATAATTGATCAGTAGATAACACGTCCAGATTCATATAATCGGGAATAACACCATATGATATATGCATACTAAGTATTTCGCTATATGTTTTTGTAGGATCAGATGTTGTGTCTATGAAATTAAATTTCACATTGTATTTTTCTTCAAGAAACTCAACTACGATATCCTTTGAAGATAGTGCTACGCGAGTGTTTACAGCTCCTCTTGGCATAAAGAGCAACTCAAGTGTTTCAGCGTATGGAACTTCTTGCACCGCTTGTGTGGGTTCTGGTGTGGGGGTAGATGCAGGTACTACTTCTTTGGGAGTGCATCCAACAAATATTGTAATGACTAATAAAATGATGATTGATATCATTTTATGATGAGGTTTTATCATAACTTCTCCTATTATATCATCTGAATATATATATGAAGTTTAACAGAATATGTCAAGGAAATGCAAATAGTACATTTATAGAACAGAACCTTCTTTTAAATCATCAACTAATACTCGCATACGAGAAGCAATAATGTCACGCACACGCGCATAAAAACTTTCATCCCTACCTTCAGGATCTGCAAGGGACCAATCGATACAAGTAACACCTTGTATTTTACATGGATTGTCTACATCCATTGATATAATTAGATCCGGTTTTTCAATATCATCAATGCTTTTTGTTTTTTGCATTGAGATATCAATACCAATATCTTTCATTGCTTTGATTGCTTCAGGACGGATATTGTCATCCGGCTGATTACCTGCGCTGGAAGGAATCATAATGTCACTCCCCAATTTACGCGCCAAGCCTTCTGCCATCTGTGAACGACAACAGTTTCCATTGCTTAAAAATGCTACTTTTACTTTGTTCATGAAACCACCCAATTTGATATTTATGTATATATAGTTATTATACTAATATATAGTTTTAATGTATAATATACTAAACAAATTGATAAAAAGGAAGTACAATTTTGCGCATAGTCGATGTTAAACTGATTGAGGAAGCGATATATGAAATGTTTCTTACATGTTGTGTTCATCCCGATAGGGCTTTATCAGGTAGAATACAAGACGCATTAGCAGTTGAAAAATCGCCTATTGCACAATCTATTTTGAAACAAATTCAAAAGAATATTGAGATTGCAGACCAAAACAATGTACCTCTATGCCAAGATACTGGAATGGCTGTGGTGTTTATTGATATTGGACAAGAAGTATCTTTAAAAGGAGAATACATCAATGATGCAATTAACAATGCTGTACGTAGGGCATATCAAGATGGATATTTCAGAAAATCTGTGCTTTCTCCAATAACACGAATAAATACTGAAGATAACACACCTGCTGTGATTCATACTAGAATCATTAAAGGGGACAAAATAATAATTCGTGTCGCACCAAAGGGCTTTGGTAGCGAGAATATGTCAAGAATCAAGATGATAACTCCCGCACAAGGTATTGAAGGTATATATGAATTTGTCTTGGAGACAGTTAAAAATGCAGGTGGTAATCCATGTCCCCCAATAACACTGGGCATTGGTATTGGTGGCACATTTGAGCTATGTGCACTCAATGCAAAGCGTGCACTTTTGCGTTCGCTTGGAGAATCCTCTGAAGATGAGGATATTGCAGTTATTGAAAAGAAATTGCTTAATGATATTAACAAATTAGGCATTGGTCCTATGGGTATGGGGGGATCAACTACAGCACTTGCAGTACACATCATTAGTGCACCTACACACCTTGCAGGACTCCCTTGTGCAATAAATGTGCAATGCCATAGCGTGCGTCATGAAAGCAGGACAATATAATGAAGCATTTGACAGTACCAGTAAAAGATACTGACCTACAACCGTTGAAAATTGGTGAGGAGATATTATTATCAGGCACGATATACACAGCACGTGATGCTGCGCATAAAAAGCTTGTTGAGTTAATTAATAAGGGAAAAAAGCTGCCTTTTGATATTGACGGTGCAGCAATCTACTATAGTGGACCTTGTCCTGCTCCTCCAAACTTTCCTATTGGTCCATGTGGTCCTACAACGAGTTACCGTATGGATTCATACACACCACAATTGCTTGATTTAGGACTAAAAATCATGATTGGAAAAGGCAAAAGAAATGACAATGTTGTAGAATCTATGAAAAAAAATGGAGCTCTGTACCTTGCTGCGACCGGAGGTGCTGCAGCACTTCTTATGGATTGTGTTAAAAGCAGCACGGTTATTTGTTTTCCTGAATTGGGTGCAGAAGCCATTAGAAAGCTTGAAGTCAAGAACTTCCCTGTAATCGTAGCGACAAAAGCAAATGGAGAAACAGTCTACAGATAATAATTAAATACATGTATAGTTATCCGTTTTGTAGGATACAAGTAATTGTGTAATATACATAAATTTTGATAAGAAATTCCATTTTGAAATCAAAGCATGATACAGAGCATATTAATTATAGTGTAAGTCTAGGAGCACATTTAATCCTGCAGCATTAACTTTTCGTACATACTCATTCCAATCAGAGGATAGGGATTTACTTCCCACGATGAACTCTGTCCACCATTCATGAAGCACTGGATCTAATGCACCATTAACAACTTGAGATGCTAGCGCATTATTTCCTGTAGCTGGAAGTGATGCAACCATCAAGTCCTCAGAGGCGCCAAATACTCTCATAGGAATCAACAATTCATATAACGAAGGCTCAAACTGTGTCCAATAATTATAGTATATCCCGGGAAGACCGTCTGGAGTGATGCCTTGTTGCTTCCATTGGTATGCATTGACATGGGTAAAAGGAGCAAGTGGCTTCAACATTCCGTTGGGCTGATCTGTGACATGAAGTGCATTCACACCATTGTTGAGCAATCTTCTACCTTCATCTGAGAAACAGTAATTGATAAATTGAATGGCATATTCTTGATTGCCAGAAACATCAGTGAGTGCTGCATAACTAGTTGGTTGATTGTAGTATCCTGGTAGTGCTGCATCCTCTACGGGCGAGAACATAAACGGTTCCATTCCGGATTCGTATGCATCCTCATAATATGATTGCGTGAAAATTCCTGCTGTAACTACCCCGCTTTCTATATCATATAGTAAGTTGGTAGGCGTGTAGACAAAGAAGGTCTCACTAAGCAGTTTTTTTGAATACAAAGAGTTTAGATACAGCAACATTGCTTTGAATTCTGTAGTTGTGGGTCCGTAAACATTATTGTTAGATTTTTTGATGACCCCTGTTGATGTGGCAAACATGGGGGCTGTCAATTCACATAATGTCATGGTTGACCCTGGAACTGCGAACTTTCCACCGGATGCAGTGATTGCATTATAGAAACTGACTGCATCAAACTGTCGTCCTTCAACTTCCTTTTTAATAAATGGAATGGCACTGACCACACCTACATCTTGTCGTATGGGAAAGAGCTTAATCTCACCTGCTGATGAAGAGAGTGCTGTAATCATACGAGAGGAGAATCCGTTGAGCCAATGGATATAGTTGGGTGCATATTGATTGATTAGGGGAGCAGCATCAATTATGTATTCATCAGCTGCCTGTGCATATGCAGGAGGAAGCTCCATGATATCATAAACAATTCCGGATGATAGGTTTAGATTTAAGGTTTCGATATAGCGTGCAGGACGTATTGTTTTTATTGCTGCACTGATACCACTTTTCTTAAAAAGCGTATCCAAAACTGTCCAATTCTCCATTACAAAATCATCTGTTTTTAGAAGCATCGTTATCTCTGCAATAGGACTTTGCATTTCATTTGACTCTTCAGTAATTGGAATCAGTTCAGGTTTCACAGGTGGCTTCATGCATGAGACACATAAAGTGCATACCAACATAAGTACAATTATTATTTTGATCATTATTTTATATTTCGACATGAGATGATTATAAACGATGATACCATGTATTGGCAATATGATATGTAGTCAACAATATAAAAATTATAATGATATCTAGAACAAATACATTGATAATAGACACAATAAGTGATAGAATTTAACATATATTGTTCATGAATTACTAATTGATAAACAGTATTCGTAATCATATACATTGTAAGGGAAGAAGATTAAATAATAAAGGAGATTATTATGGAAAACAATCAAGTTACTGTTCAACAAAACGAGAAACTCTCAATAGGTGGATGGATGTTAACCATTCTAGTATTGATGATTCCTTTAGTCAACATAATTATGCTATTTGTTTGGGGTTTTGGGGGCGAGAAAACGGGACGAAAGAACTTTTGTATAGCTACTTTAATTTGGGCTGCTATCGGAATTGTACTATATATTATTATTATCGTAATATTTGGAGCCGCACTCTTTTCGTTTGCAAACTTTTTTTATTAAGAATTAAAAGAATAGATAGTAAAATAAAAGACCGCAGATTGCGGTCTTTTATTTTACTATGACAAATGATTATCCATCAATTTTTCCGCGGTATATTTTAACTTTCATTTCTTCTTTCCACTCTGTCATTTTTGTTGAATACATCGCTTCTTTTGTGCTTGTTTTGATGTCTTCTGCAATTGCTTCTCGTACTTCTTCAAATGCAACTGGCCCTTCAACTACATCATCATAGTACAAGATGATATGATAGCCAAAGTCGGTAGCAACAGGTTCTGATATATCTCCTTTGCTTTCAAGTGCAAATAATCCTTCAACAAACTCAGGAGCAAATGTGGTGCTATCAATGGCCATAGAATAGTAATTATCAGCGCGCATTCTAGGGTCTTCTCCATATTCTACAATGAGCTCGTCAAAGTCTGAACCACCGGCTGCAAGCTCATATGCTTCTGTTGCTTTTTCTTCTATTTCAAGAAGTGCATCTTTGCGTGCATCATCTGCAAGGTCATCATCCTCATTTTGCCTATGTGCTACAATTTGGTTTTTAACATCTTCCGGGAAAGCAATTAAAATATGACGTGCAGTACGTACTCCTGCAATATTATAATAGACAGGATCTCCAGAAGCTGCAACCATTTCATAGCTTTGTGAACCATCTGCAAACCCTGCTTTTTGTGCTTCAACACGACTATTGAATGCATTCAGTAGTTCGCCTTCTGCTGGCTCAGGAATATCAGTAATAAGATCATAAAGCTTTTGAGCTGCGATTTGATCGGTGCTCTTTTGACGATAGCCTTCCTCATCATACTCAATCGCTTCTATGAATTTATCAAATTCTACTTCAATTAATGCATCGAGCTCTTCTTGTGTTTTATCTGTATTGGCATCATTATTGTTAACAGTCGTTGTTGCTAATGTTCTATAGTATGCTAATGTATCTGCAATGTCTGCTTCTATTTTCTCTGTATCTTCTGTAGAGAAATTATAGCAATCATATTCTAGTGCTTTAATCTTAATAATTTCTTGAGCAACTATTTCATCAATCGCATTATCCATAATAAGCTTTGCAATTTCCGGATCAGATAATTGTTCGGGCGTGACTTGATAGTTATACACTAGGCGCGTATAGACTTCAGCTAAGTCCCCCTTGGTGACTTTATTGCTTTCTACTTTAATTACAACAGTTTGTTTATCTCTTTCTGGGTTGACTTCGACGAGATTACAACCTGCAAATATCATGATGCATGCAAGTAGTAGAGCGAATACGGATATTTTATTAATTTTCATTATGTAAAACCTTCCTCAGTGTTTGTTTATTTAGACCATGGTATTATACAATACATATGCAATTTTGCCAACTTGAAAGAACAATAGCAAACGATTGCAAATATATCACCATACTTCGTTATAAAGCAAAGAAAACATGCATGTATTTTACAGAGTGCAAACCTTGTAATAATGTAAGACATCAGTTATAATGTCTTGGATAAAAATAATTTTGTAATTAATTAAATTTTGGAGGAATATATAATGGCAGTAAAAGTAGGAATTAATGGTTTTGGTCGTATTGGACGCTTGGTTTTCAGAGTGGCTATCGACAATCCAAACATCACAGTAAAAGGCGTAAATGATCCATTCATGACACCGGAATATTGCGCATACATGCTTCGTTATGACACAGTGCACGGCAAATTTGAAGGCACTATCGAAGTAAAAGATGATGCAATCGTAGTCAATGGCGAGGAAGTAAAATTTTATGCACACATGAACCCTGCAGACATCCCATGGGGTGAATGCAATGCTGACTATGTTGTAGATTCAACAGGTATCTTCACAACCAGTGAAAAAGCATCAGCACACATCAAGGGCGGTGCAAAGAAAGTAATTATTTCAGCACCTGCAAAAGACAAAGCAACTCCCATGTTTGTTATGGGCGTTAACAATGAAAAGTATACTAAGGACATGGATATCGTATCCAACGCTTCATGTACTACAAACTGCTTGGCGCCAATTGCTAAAGTACTCAATGATACGTTCGGTATCAAAGAAGGATTGATGACAACAGTTCACTCCACAACAGGCACACAAAAAACTGTTGATGGTCCGTCTGCAAAAGCATGGCGTGACGGAAGAGCTGCAGCAGGTAACATCATCCCAGCATCTACAGGCGCTGCAATCGCAGTTGGCGTTGTAATCCCTGAGCTCAATGGAAAACTTACAGGAAAAGCAATGCGCGTTCCTACACTTAATGTTTCAGTAGTGGATTTAACATGTAATCTAAAAACACCTACAACATATGATGCAATCAAAGAAGCAATGAAGAAAGCATCAGAAACCACAATGAAAGGTGTTCTCGGATATACTGAGGAAATGGTTGTATCATCTGACTTTATCGGAGATGCACGTACATCAATATTTGATGCTGAAGCAGGCATCATGCTGACTGACACATTCGTAAAAGTTGTATCATGGTATGATAACGAATGGGCATATTCAAGCAAGGTTGTTGACTTGATTCTCTACATGGCTGAAATCGATAACGCATAATAAAGTAAAATAATCAAACGGCTCTCTAAGGAGGGCCGTTTTTTTGTTAAAGGAAATGCATATTTTCAACTATAGAAGTGAGATTTATTTTAAGCAAAATGTGATTTAGCAGGAATGAATGCTAATAATTTACAATACAGACGTTATATAGTATAATGGCTATATGATTACATTAAATGTGTTGAAAAAACGGACACTTTTAGTAATATTTTTGATCATATTAGGAATCAGTTTCTATATCCTATCCAGATACAATTATAGTTTATTTCATTTGATAATAGAATATTCAACGGTTACAATCGGAATTTTGATATTCCCCATAGCCATGATTACAAAAAAATATAAGCCAAATACAATCATAGAAAGAATCGGATACGGAATGTTGGCTGTTTCATTCATGATCCTTTTACATGCGATTACATATAAAGGCATGGACATCATAGAAGGCTATGATTCAAACCTTCCGACTCAGCTATGGATTGGCCTTAACTATATACAATCTATTAGCATTTTATTAGCAATTATTTTTCTTAAAACAAAAATTAAAAATTGGATATTTATTATTATTTATATGTTTTTGGCGATTAGTCTAACATATTTATGCTTTGCCGAGATTTTTCCTGATTGTTTTATTGAAGGCGTAGGATTGACACTATTCAAAATAATTAGTGAATACATAATTTCATTGCTCCTGTTACTTTCCCTTTACCTGTTATACAAAAAGCGTGC